>NZ_JBEOXS010000006.1:0-208692 GCF_040296705.1 Streptomyces sp. NPDC002055 | reverse complement strand
CCGTGTATTTGTGGCCCCCAGGGCCGTAAATATACGTTCCGGAACCCCCCACCCCGGAGCCCCCACCCCCGAAACCCCAGACCACCCGCACCCGCACAACCAAGGCCCGCAGAAACGAACCGCAAGACCCCCGAGCGCGCGCCGCAAGGCGACCCGTCAGCCCACCCTCACCCCAGCAACTCGTAAGCCGGCAGCGTCAGAAACTCCGCGTAGTCCTCGTCCAGCGAGACCCGCAGCAACAGATCGTGCGCCTCCTGCCAGCGCCCCGCCTCGAACGCCTCCGCGCCGATCTCCTCCCGGATCGCCGCCAGTTCCTCCGCGGCAACCCGCCGCGCAAGCTCCGCCGTGGCCTTCTCACCGTTCTCGAAGACCACCCCCGCATTGATCCACTGCCAGATCTGCGAGCGGGAGATCTCCGCGGTCGCCGCGTCCTCCATCAGGTTGAAGATCGCGACGGCCCCGAGACCGCGCAGCCACGCCTCGATGTACCGGATGCCCACCTGCACGGCGTTGCGCAGGCCCTCGTACGTCGGCCGGGCGTCCAGCGAGGCGACGTCGATGAGCTGCTCGGCCGTCACCCGGACGTCCTCCCGCAGCCGGTCCTTCTGGTTCGGCCGGTCGCCGAGCACCGCGTCGAACGACTCCCGGGCCACCGGCACCAGGTCCGGGTGCGCCACCCAGGAGCCGTCGAAGCCGTCCCCCGCCTCCCGGTCCTTGTCGGCCTTGACCTTCTGGAACGCGACCTTGTTGACCTCGGTGTCCCGGCGGGACGGGATGAACGCGGCCATGCCGCCGATCGCGTGCGCCCCGCGCTTGTGGCAGGTGCGGACCAGCAGTTCGGTGTACGCCCGCATGAACGGCGCCGTCATGGTCACCGCGTTGCGGTCCGGGAGCACGAACCGGGTCCCGCCGTCGCGGAAGTTCTTGACGATGGAGAAGAGGTAGTCCCAGCGGCCCGCGTTGAGCCCGGCGGCGTGGTCGCGCAGCTCGTAGAGGATCTCGTCCATCTCGTACGCGGCGGTGATCGTCTCGATCAGCACGGTCGCCCGGACGGTGCCCTGCGGGATCCCCACGTAGTCCTGGGCGAAGACGAAGATCTCGTTCCAGAGCCGCGCCTCGAGGTGCGACTCGGTCTTCGGGAGGTAGAAGTACGGGCCCTTGCCCAGGTCGATCAGCCGCTGGGCGTTGCGGAAGAAGTAGAGCCCGAAGTCGACCAGGGCGCCGGGCACCGCGCGGCCGTCGACCAGCAGATGGCGCTCGTCCAGGTGCCAGCCGCGGGGGCGCATCACCACGGTGGCGAGCTCCTCGGCGGGCCGCAGGGCGTACGACTTGCCCTCGGGGCTGGTGAAGTCGATCCGGCGCTCGTAGGCGTCGGTCAGGTTGAGCTGGCCGTGGATGACGTTCTCCCAGGTGGGAGCCGAGGCGTCCTCGAAGTCGGCCAGCCAGACCCGGGCGCCCGAATTCAGCGCGTTGATGGTCATCTTGCGGTCCGTCGGCCCGGTGATCTCCACCCGCCGGTCCTCCAGCGCGGCGGGCGCCGGGGCGACCTGCCAGTCGCCCTCGCGGACCCCGGCGGTCTCGGGCAGGAAGTCCAGGCTGCTGGTCCGGGCGATCTCCGCGCGGCGGTCCCGGCGGAGGGCGAGGAGTTCGTCGCGCCGGGGCGTGAACCGGCGGTGGAGCTCGGCCAGGAAGGCGAGCGCCGCATCCGTCAGAACCTCTCCCTGACGCTCCACGGGCTGGGCCTCGACGACGACCGGTGAGGACGGCGCTGCTGCGGACATCGGTGTCACTCCATTCAGCGTGGCGGTGGCCGGACGGCGCGGGCGATGTCCCCCCGGTTGGGGCACGGAGTGCCGCCGGGCCCGGGACGCGTGAACCGACGCCGTCTGGGTGCAGGGTACTTCTGACCAGTGGAGAATAGTTTTCTCATAGTGGAAGTACAAGGTGTGTTGACGTCGAGACATTGATTCGGCCGCCGAACGGCCCCCGAATGGCTCCGGGTGCCACGCCGGTCCGGGAACGGCCCGGACGGACGGGCGGGAGCGGTCTGGGCCCGGGCCGGGGAGCCTCGGTCGAGGGGCCTCAACCGGGGGGGCCTCAACCGAGGGGCCTCAACCGGGGGAACCTCAGCCGAGGAGCCCGAGATCCTCCGGCGTGTCGATGTCGTCCGGCACGGCGATGTCCGCGCAGTCGACCCGGGTGATCTCCCCCTCGTGCTGCCGGAGATACGCCCGCGCACCGCGGTCGCCGATCGCGCTCGCGATCACCGCCGGCCAGCGGTCGGCGCCGATCAGGACGGGGTGGCCGCGCCGCCCGCCGTAGGCCGCGGTCACCAGATCCGAGCGGGAGTGGTGCGCCGCCAGGACGCGGGCCACCGCGTCCGGGCCGATCCCGGGCTGATCCACCAGGGTCACCACCACGGCCTCCGCCGTGCTTCCGGCGAGGGAGGCGAGGCCGGCCCGCAGCGACGACCCCATGCCCTCGGCCCACGCGGGGTTCTCCACCAGGACGCAGCCGGGGAGCCGGGCCCGTGTCCGCACCACGTCGGCGGCCGCGCCCAGCACCACATGTACGGGGCCGCAGCCGGCCTCCCGCAGCACACCGGCGGCGTACTCCACCAGGGGGCGCCCGTGGTGTTCCAGCAGCGCCTTGGGGTGTCCGCCCAGCCGTCGGCCGCCGCCGGCGGCCAGCAGCAGTCCGGCGACGCGCGGATGGGGGCCCGGAACCAACGGGGAGGCAGTCATGTCCCTTGCATACCGCAGTAGATGTTCCGCCTTTCAACCCCATGGGCTGAATTTCGCCCTCCGTGTGGCGCTCGGTGCGGAGAGTGGCGTTAACTGATCCGCGGCCTCTCCCGTCCGGGGGGATGTATCCGGGGCCGACGGCAGCACTCATGAGGGGGCGACATCGGTTGCGAGGCATGGGGACGGTCCGCGGCACGCCGACGGGCACCGCGGCGGTGAAGGGTGCCGTAGCAGTGGAGCACAGACCGCCTGCGGACGGAGGCCAGGACGCGGGTACGGGCGATCCGCGGGTCGCCGAACTGCGCGCGGCCGTGTCCCGGCTCCGCCGTGAACTCGCCGGTCATCCGGCCGACCTCTCCGACCGTGCCGTCGCCGAGGACGAACTCGCCGCACTGGACGCCATGGTGCGCGCCGGTGCGCCGGAGGTGCCCCGGCTGCGGCGCTCCCTGCTGCTCGTCGCCGGCGCCCTGGGCTCGGTGAGCGCGCTCGGTCCCGCCCTGGCCGACATGCGCGAGGTGATCGACGCCTTCGGGGACCTGCCGCGCCAGCGGACGGGCGACTGAACGGCCGTCCCCCGGCCGTCCGTTCGCGTCTGTTCCCGGTCTCTTTTCCCCGGCCTGCCCGCCCGTCGGCCTGCCCGCTCACCGGTCCGCCCGCGGCCGCCGCGCCCTCTGCCGGCGGCTGCCGCGCTTCCGGGGCTTCTCGCCCCCGTCCCCTCCCGTAGCCCGGTCGGCCACGGGATCCGCCGCCCGGCCGATCACAGCCTCCGTAGCCCAGCGCCTTTGTAGCCCGGCGCCTCCGCCGACCACAGCCCCGCCGCCCGGCGGATCCGCGGGCGGAGCCTCCACGCAGGCTCCGCCCCGTGGGCCGTCAGCCGCTCAGGACGGAGCCGAGCCGTTGCCGTTGCCCGTGGCGGTGAGGGCGACCGACAGCGCGGCCGCCACCTCTTGCAGGACGGGCACGATCTTCTCCGTCGCCGCCTCGGTCACCCGCCCGGCCGGTCCCGAGATCGAGATCGCGGCGGCCGTGGGGGAGTCCGGCACGCGGACGGCCAGGCACCGCACGCCGATCTCCTGCTCGTTGTCGTCCACCGCGTAGCCCGCCTCGCGGACCTGGCGGAGCGCGTCGAGGAAGCCCTCCGGTGTGGTGATGGTCTTCTCGGTCGCGGCCGGCATGCCCGTACGGCTCAGCAGCGCCCGCACCTCATCGGGGGCGGCATCCGCCAGCAGCGCCTTGCCGACCCCGGTGGAGTGCGGCAGCACCCGGCGGCCGACCTCGGTGAACATCCGCATCGAGTGCCGTGACGGCACCTGGGCGACGTACACCACCTCGTCGCCGTCGAGCAGCGCCATGTTGGCGGTCTCGCCGGTCTCCTCGACCAGCCGCGCCAGATAGGGCCGCGCCCAGGTGCCGAGCAGCCGGGACGCGCTCTCGCCCAGGCGGATCAGGCGCGGGCCGAGCGCATAGCGGCGGTTGGCCTGCTGGCGGACGTATCCGCAGGCCACCAGGGTGCGCATCAGCCGGTGGATGGTGGGGAGCGGCAGTCCGCTGGTGTGCGAGAGCTCGCTCAGCCCCACTTCGCCGCCGGCGTCGGCCATCCGCTCCAGCAGGTCGAAGGCGCGCTCGAGGGACTGCACCCCGCCCGTGGTCGCGGACTTGGCTGCTGCGGAGGTGCTGTCGCTGGACGGCGGCACGGCGCCCTTCCTTTCGAGATGAAGCGGCTTTCGAGGCGGAACGGCTTGCGGGACGGGACGGCTTGCGGGACGGGACCGCCTTCGAGGCGCATCGCTGTCGAGGCGGACGGCTTCGTGCTGGACGACTTCGGCTGTCGGACGGGCTGTCGGGCGGGCTGTCGGGCGGACTGGCTGGTACGGCAGCCTACCGGCCGTTGCCTGGCTCCACACCGGTCTCGGCACTGCGTTCCCGCCGGTCACGAGCCCTCGCCCCGGCGGGCCGACCCACCCTTCCGGCGGTCCCGTCGGCGCCGTCCGGGCCGCGGCCCCGGCCGGCGGGAAAGTGCCCGGCGAGGTGCGGCGCGTCGGCTGCCGCGGGCGGGGAGGGTCTTGACGGGCCGGTGCGCGGAAGTGAAGACTCCTTCAACAGAAAGTTGAATTTCGCTGCCCGTGGCCGTCCGCCGAGCCCCGGGCGGCGGCCTGCGCATCCCGCGTACCGGGCCCGCCCGCCGGAGCGGGGTCCGCAGCCACAGCGAGCGTGAGGAGGGGCCCTGGTGCCCGAGGTGGAGCTGGTTCTGCGGTCGCGCCGTGTGATCACCCCGGACGGGACGAGGGCCGCTGACGTCACCGTCGCCGACGGCCGGATCGCCGCCGTTCTGCCGTACGACACCATGCCGCCCGCCGGCGCCCGGGTGGAGGACTTCGGTGACGATGTGCTCCTCCCCGGCCTCGTCGACACCCATGTGCATGTGAACGACCCCGGCCGCACCGAGTGGGAGGGCTTCGCCTCCGCCACCCGTGCCGCCGCGGCCGGCGGCGTCACCACGCTCGTCGACATGCCGCTCAACAGCATCCCGCCGACCACCTCGGTCGGCCACCTCGACGTCAAACGGGGGGTGGCGCGGGCCAAGGCCCATGTGGACGTCGGCTTCTGGGGCGGCGCGGTGCCCGGCAACGTCAAGGAGCTGCGGCCGTTGCACGACGCCGGGGTGTTCGGCTTCAAGTGCTTCCTGCTGCACTCCGGCGTCGACGAGTTCCCCCCGCTCGGCCCGGACGAGCTGGAGCGGGCCATGGCGGAGCTCGCGAGCTTCGACGGGCTGCTGATCGTGCACGCCGAGGATCCGCACCTCATCGACGGCGCGCCCCGGCAACCCGGCCCCCGCTACGCCGACTTCCTCGCCTCCCGGCCGCGCGACGCCGAGAACACCGCCATCGACGGGCTCATCCGGCTCGCCCGGCGCACCGGAGCCCGGGTCCACGTCCTCCACCTCTCCTCCGCGGACGCGCTCCCGCTGATCGCCGGCGCCCGGCGCGACGGCGTCCGGATCACCGCCGAGACCTGCCCGCACTTCCTCACCCTCACCGCGGAGGAAGTCCCGGACGGCGCCACCGAGTTCAAGTGCTGTCCGCCCATCCGGGAGGCCGCCAACCAGGACGCGCTGTGGCAGGGGCTGGCCGACGGGTCGATCGACGCGATCGTCTCCGACCACTCGCCCTGCACCCCCGACCTGAAGCGGTTCGACACCGGCGACTTCGCCGAGGCCTGGGGCGGCATCTCCTCGCTCCAGCTGGGGCTGCCCGCGATCTGGACCGCGGCGCGGCAGCGCGGACGCAGCCTGGAGGACGTGGTCCGCTGGATGTGCACCGGCCCCGCCCGGCTGGCGGGACTGCACCACAAGGGCGCCGTCGAGCCCGGCCGGGACGCCGACTTCGCCGTCCTCGCGCCGGACGAGACCTTCACCGTGGACCCGGCGGACCTGCACCACCGCAACCCGGTCACCGCCTACGCGGGACGCACCCTGCACGGTGTCGTGCGCTCCAGCTGGCTGCGCGGCCGGCGGATCGCCGACCACGGCACCGTCACCGAACCCACCGGCCGACTCCTCGAAAGGCAGCGATCCGCATGACCGCCGAACAGCCCGCATCGGCCGCGACGGCCCGTTTCACCGGCGACGCCCGCCCGTACGGCGGCGGCGACCCGTACGCCGACTACCGGACCGCCGACTTCCCCTTCACCCGGCTCACCGACCTCGCCGACCGCCGGCTGGGCGCGAGTGTCATCGCCGCCAACGACGAGTTCTTCGCCGAGCGCGAGAATCTGCTCACCCCTGGTCCCGCCCGCTTCGACCCGGAGCACTTCGGGCACAAGGGCAAGATCATGGACGGCTGGGAGACCCGCCGCAGGCGTGGTGCCGGAGCCGCGCAGCCGCATCCGGTCGACGCGGACCACGACTGGGCCCTGGTACGGCTCGGCGCCCCCGGTGTCATCCACGGCATCGTCGTCGACACCGCCCACTTCCGCGGCAACTACCCGCAGGCGGTGAGCGTCGAGGCCACCGCCGTCCCCGGCACACCCTCGCCCGAGGAACTGCTGGCCCCCGAGGTGACCTGGACCGAACTCGTCCCCCGGACGGCCGTCGGCGGCCACGCGGCGAACGGCTTCCCCGTCGACGCCGGGCAGCGCTTCACCCACCTGCGGGTCAAGCAGCACCCGGACGGCGGCATCGCCCGGCTGCGCGTGCACGGCGAGGTCGCCCCCGACCCGGCCTGGCTCGCCGCGCTCGGCACCTTCGACGTGGTGGCGCTGGAGCACGGCGGCGCGGTGCAGGACGCCTCCGACCGCTTCTACTCGCCGCCCGCCCACACCATCCAGCCGGGGCGCTCCCACCGGATGGACGACGGCTGGGAGACCCGCCGCCGCCGGGACAAGGGCCACGACTGGGTGCGGTACGCGCTCACCGAGCAGGCCCACATCCGGGCGGTCGAGATCGACACGGCGTGTCTGAAGGGCAACGCCGCGGGCTGGGCCGCGGTGTACGCGCTGGACGCCACCACCGGCGGCGACCCGGCGGACCACGAGGCCGCCGGCTGGACCGAACTCCTGCCCCGCACCCGGCTCCAGCCCGACACCCTGCACCGCTTCGTGCTGGAGGGGACGGCACCGGCCGCCACCCATGTGCGGATCGACATCTTCCCCGACGGCGGGATCGCCCGGCTGCGGCTGCACGGCTCGCTGACGGAGGAGGGCGCGGCCCGCCTGGCCGCCCGCCACCGGAAGCTCGGCGGCTGACGGAACAGACCCGGGGCGGCGGAACGGGCCCGGGGTGACGGACAGGCCCGGGGCGGCTGAACGGAGCCTGGCTGACGGACCGGGCTCCCGCTGACGGAACGGCCCCCGGGTGGCGGAACGGACCCCGGGTGACGGGGCCTGCCGCTCGGCGGCGGGCGGCTGTTCCGCGGTCGGCGCCCCGACGGCCCCCCGATGGCCCGCCGGGGCGCCGACCGCTGTCCGTGGCCGTCAACTGACGGCGCTACGGCGTCCCGTCACCGCCGCCCGAGGTGAACAGCCCGGCCGCCGCCCCCGTGACCGGACCCTCCCCGCCGCACCGGGCCCGGGACTCGGCGGCCGCCCAGCTGTAGATGCCCCGGGCCATGAGCGAGGTCTCCGCGTCGGCCCGGGCCGCGTTCACCTCGGCGCGCACGGCGTGCAGCGCGGCGTCGTCGGGCGCGGCCTGGACGGCCATCTCGGCGAAGTGCCCGGCCAGCCGGAGGTCACCGGAGCCGGCGTGCCGCCGCGCCGCCTCCGCCAGGGCGGCCGGCCCGCCGGCCAGCTGCGCGACAGCCGCGGCCAGCCGGGCGTCGGACGCGGGCTTGAGCCGGGCCGGATTGCCGTCGTACCAGCCGCCGTACTGCCTCCACAGGTTGCGGACGACGAACTCCGGCTCGTCGTACCGGGCGCGCAGATACACCCGGTCGGCCAGGTGCGCGGGCGGCTTCACCGCGTGCAGCAGATCGTCCAGCCGGGCGCCGGAGTTGAGACCGTCCAGGGTCTGCTCGACCAGGCTCTCCAGCCACTCGGCGGTCTCGGTGAGCGCCTGCCGGATCCGGTCGGCGCCCAGGACCGGGCAGCCGTGCGAGGGGAGCATGATCTCCGCCCCCAGCGCCGCCATCCGGCGCAGCGCGACGGCCCACTCGCGCGGGTAGCGCTGTACCTTCTGCGGGTTGCCGCAGTTGGGCGTCAGCCAGATGAAGAGGTCGCCCGGGCAGAGGATCCGGTGCTCGGGAATCCAGGCCACGGTCGCGTCGTCGGTCTCGCCCAGGGCGTGGAACAGCTCGAAGGTCAGCTCGCCGCGGGTGAGCGTCATCGCCTCCCGATAGGTCACGTCGGGACGCCGGTACGCGGTCGGCCAGGTCAGCTCCGGCACCTGGAACTGGCGCCGGTTGATGACCGCGTTGTAGCCGTTGGTCAGCGCATAGCGGTCGAACCGGTCGCCGATCCTCTCCTGGGCGATCACGGTGGGCCGCGGCCCGTCCTCGGCGTCGAACGGCTCCATGCCGAAGACGTGGTCGATGTGCCCGTGCGAGAAGATCGCGGTGGACACCCGGTCGGGGCTCCAGCCCCGCACCGCGTCGTACAGCCCGGCCGCGCCGAGCGGATTGCCGGTGTCGAAGAGCACGGTCTCCCCCGCGCTCCGGAAGGCGATGGTGCTGCCGAACGCCGGGTACCAGCCGACCCCTTCGGTGACGTCGATCATTCCGGTGTCCGCGGGGCCGGTGTGGGCGATGCTGTCGTCGACGGACCCGATCCAGACCCGTTCGGCATAGGCGGCGAGGTCGAAGGTCATGGCCCCACCCTCCGGCCGCGTACGGACCCCGGCAACCACCTGCCGGAACACCCCGCACGGCTTAGGGTTGTGAGATGTCACAACCCGCCGAGCAGAGCGTGCGGGACCGGGCGCGACGGCTGGCCGTCCGCCTCGAACCGCAGGTCAACGAACTCGCCCGGACCATCGTGGAACGCCTGCGGACGGAGATCCCCGGATTCGACCGGCTCCCCGGTGACATGCGCGACGTGGAGATCGCGGCCACCGCCCGGCAGGCCGTCCGCGATTTCCTGCGCTATGCGCGGGACGGGCCGGACGCCGTCGCCCTCCCCGGCGCGGAGCCCGGGAAGCAGGGGCCAGGGGGACGGCCGGACGGGACGGCAGGGTCCGGGAGGCCGGATCCACGGGGGCGGCCGGGCGGGGCGGCGGGGTCAGGGAAGCCGGATCCACCGGGACGGCCGGGCGGGGCGGCGGAGTCCGCGAATCCGGATCCCTGGGGACGGCCGGACGGCGCCGCCGGGAGCGTGCTCTTCCGTGAACGGGCGGCCCAGCGAGCCGAGGAGGGCATTCCGCTCACCGCCCTGCTCCGCTCGTACCACGTCGGCTCCGCGGTGCTCATGGACGCCCTGGAAGCGGCGGCCGGGCCCGGCGACGAGGCGGCGCTGCTGCTCCTCGCCCGGTGGCAGGTCACCGGTCTGGGAGCCGCCGTGGAGCAGGTGACGGAGGGCTATCTGACGGGGCTGGCGGACCAGCGCTCCGCCGCGCGCGACCTCGCCCGGGCCCTCGTCCACGGTGACGACGCCGAGACGGTGGCGGCCCGTCACGGCCTCACCCTCGCGCCCGGCTATCTCATCCTCAGCGTCCGCCCGGCTCCGGCCGGCCCCCGCTCGGTCCCCGGGCGCCGGCTGCTCCGGCAGGTGCTGGGGCTGCTGCCGACGCCGGCCGACGGGCAGGTGCTCTCCCTCCCCGACGACCACGGCGGCTGTCTGCTGCTCCCCGCAGGCACCTCCTGCGACGGTCTGGCCGGCCGGCTGACCGCCCGGCTGCCGGAACCTCCCGTGGTGGGCGCGGCGTTCGCGGACGGCCCGTCCGGTGTCCCGGCCGCCGCGGAACAGGCCCGCCGCATCGCCGGACTCGTCACCGAACCGGGCGTCCACCGGCTCCGGGACGTTCTCCTCGACTACCACCTCGCCCGGCCGGCGGACAGTGCGGCGGCGCTCACCGCCCTCCTCGAACCGCTGGACGGCCACCCGGGTCTGACGGACACGGTGCGGGCGTTCCTCGACGGCGACTCGGACCGGCGGCGCACCGCCGAGCGCCTCGGTGTGCACCCCAACACCGTCGACAACCGGCTGACCCGGGCCCTCGAACTGACCGGTGTCGACCCGCGCACGACGCGGGGCGTGCAGCTCTTCGGCGCCGCGCTCACCCTCCGCCGCCTCGCGGACCGGGCGGACGGCGAGGGCCCCAACTCCCCGACCAGGAGCGCCGGGTGACGACGGAGGCGACGGTCGGACGTCACCGGCGCGGCGGGAACGGCGTCCGGTGAGCCGATCGATTCCACCGGCCCCACGCTTCCGTCCTCCCGCCCCGGGAGCGCCGGTTCAGCGCTCCCGCTCCGGAACGCCGTCGGGCCGCAGAAAGCGCTGGATGATCAGCCGCAGGGTGGGGAGCTGATCGGCCGGGCGGAACGACGGGTCGGTGGCGGCGCTGGTGTAGAGGGCGGCGATGAGCGCCATGACCCACGCGGCCGTGTCGTCCGGGTCCAGGCCGGGGTCGATCAGGCCGGCCGCGGCGGCGTTCCGCAGCAGAGTGGTGACGGTGCGCCGCTCCTCGTCGTTGTCCCGGCTCAGCAGCGCTTCGAGCTCGGGGTCCCGGTGCGCCTGGATCAGCGCCTCCATGACGAGGGCGGGGACCAGCGGCTCCGTGGCCGGGGCGGCGAGCAGGTCCACAGTGGCGAGGAGCGCGGTCCACGGGTCATCGGCCGCGCGGGCGGCGGCGAGCCGCTCGGCCTTGGTCACCCCGTCCCGCTCGTCGTCCTCGAAGACTGCGTGGAAGATCGCGCGCTTGGTGGGGAAGTAGTGGAAGACGTTGCCCGCACTCATGCCGGCGGCCCGGCAGATCTCCGCCGTGGTGGTGCGCTCGAAGCCCTTGGCGGCGAAGAGTCCGGTGGCGGCGCCGACGATCTGCCGGCGCCGTGCGCGGTGTCTGGCCGGGTCGACTGTCCTCATGCGGGGCTTCCTTCGGTTGCTTCCCGGCGCCTTGCGGCCCTCGATCCGTCGTCAATTATAGACCGAGCGCTCGGTCTATGATTCAGGGAACGTTGGCGATGAGGGGGAAACATGGTCATGCGCAGGAAGCCCGAGCGGGACCCGCAGGGCGGACGGATCACCGTGCTCGGCGCGCCCGGCTGGCGCAGCGTGCTGCTCTGTGCCGGTCTGGTGCTCGCGGGGGCGGGCGTCGGCTGGCTCGTCGGCCTCCTGGCCGACTGGGTGCTGACGCTGCCGTGGGTGCCGATGCAGGGGCCGGTCCGGCTCGTGGGCTCCGTCCCCGTTGCGGTGCTGTCCGCCGTGGGGGCGGTGGCGGGGCTCGCCCTCGGACTGGTCGTCCAGCACGAGCAGTTGGTGATCCGGCTCTCGGACGAGTGCGTCGAGCTCACCCGCAAGGGGCGCGAGCAGACGTTCCCGCGGGACGCCGTCGCCGCGGTGTTCCGGGACGGCAAGCAGCTGGTGCTGCTCGGCCACGCGGGCGGCGAACTCACCCGGCAGGAGTGCGATCTGGATGCCGGCCGGGTCGCCGCCGCCTTCACCGGGCACGGCTACGGGTGGGTGGACGCGGATCCGCACCGGGCCGAGTTCCGCCGCTGGGTCCCGGACACGCCGGGGCTCCCCGAGGGGGCGAACGCCCTGCTCACGGCCCGTCAGAAGACGCTGGAGAAGAACGGCTCCTCCGACGACGACGTCCGGGAGCTCCGTGAGGAACTGGCCCGGCTCGGCGTCGTGGTGCGGGACGAGAAGCGCCGTCAGTACTGGAGGACGGTCCGCGAGGCGGGCCCGGCCGCGGGCTGACGTCCGGATGCCGCCCCGTGGGCCCCGGGTGGGGCCGGTGCGCTGCCTGCCGTCAATGGGGTGCGCGGACCGGTCCCGAGGGGCCGCCACGCGGTGCGCGGACCGGTCCCGAAGGGCCACTTCGCGGGGCGCGGACCGGTCCCGAAGGGCCGCTACGCGGTGAGCGGGCCGGCTCCGAGGGACCGCGCGACACGGAACCCGACGTCGTCGACCCGGAACGTCGGGTGGCTGCGGCGGCGCACGGAGGCCCGGCAGCTCCACTGCTCGTCGAACCAGCCGCCGCCGCGCAGCACCCGGTAGCTGCCGTAGACCTCGGCGTCGTAGAGGTCCCAGCACCACTCCCAGACGTTGCCGAGCATGTCGTACAGACCCCACGGATTGGGTTGCTTGCCGCGCACGTCGCGGATCCGTCCGTCCGAGGTGACGCGGTACCAGGCGATGTCGTCGAGGGGGCCGTAGCGCGGTCCGGTCGTCCCGGCGCGGCAGGCGTGCTCCCACTCGGCCTCGGTCGGCAGCCGGTAGCCGTCGGCGGCCCGGTCCCAGACGACGTCTCCGCCGTCGGCGTGCACCTGGTAGGCGGGGGTGAACCCGTCGCGCCGCGACAGGGCGTTGCAGAACCTGACCGCGTCCTGCCAGGAGACTCCCTCGACCGGCGGCCCGCCCGCGTCGTCGGGGGCGGCCGACCCGTCGGTGATCCGGGTATGGAGCGCCCGAGTGACGGGGACGGCCCCCAGCAGGTAGGGCGCGACGTCGACGGGCCAACTGCGCTGCGTCCGCCGGTCCGACAGGGTCACCCGCCCCGGCGGGACGGAGATCATGTCACTTCCGGTACCCGTGCCCGTGTCCATGTTCATGGGCAGGTGATCCTATCGGCAGCGGTTCACGGGTGATCGGGTGCCGGGGGCGCCATCCTGCGGCTGGGCGGACGCCTGACGTGGCTGTTCGGGGCCGTGCATGTGGGTGACGTGTCGCTGAACGGCCCTGACGTCGAACGGTGTTGCATGGCGGTAAACGGATGTTCACAAAGGCTCTCCAACTGTCCCCATTCTGTGAACTCCCCGAAAACTTCCCTCACTTGGCGTTGACATGACATCCTCTACGCGCGTCATCCTGAGGTATGCGAATCCCCCCACGTATTGTCAGGATCGGCGCCCTCGGCGCCCTCGCCTCGACCCTCTTCATCGGTGGCCCGGCCGTTGTCGCCTCGGCCTCCGCCACGCCCGGCACGACGGCCACGCACTCCGTCGCCCCGGCCCACGTCGCCTCCGCGGTCTCCGCGAAGGAGCTCGGGGCGCAGGAGGTCGGCGACATCTGCTACTCGAAGCTGCCCGACGAGGCCCACACCACCCTGAAGCTCATCGACAAGGGCGGCCCGTTCCCGTACCCGAAGGACGGCACCGTCTTCTCCAACCGGGAGGGCGAACTGCCCGACCAGAGCGGCGACTACTACCACGAGTACACGGTGGAGACCCCCGGCTCCCCGGACCGCGGTGCCCGGCGCATCGTCACCGGTGAGGCCAAGCAGGAGGACTACTACACCGCCGACCACTACAGCTCGTTCGACAAGGTGAAGTTCGACTGCTGAGTCGTCGGCCGCTGCTGAATCGTCGACTGCTCAGCGGCCCCGGCCGCTGAGCGCGGTACGACCGGGAGCCGTACGCCCTCCCCACAGGGCGTACGGCTCCCGTATGTTGTGGCCTCGCAGGGCAGGCAGGGCAGGCAGGGCAGGCAGGGCAGGCAGAGAGCAGGCAGGGCAGGGCAGCCGGGAGCCGCCCGTGGCCCCGCGCTCATCTCGACGCCCGGGCCGCTATGCGGTCCGCGGCCACCATCACCACCCCGCCCAGCACGATCAGGGCGACCTCGGCGTGGACCTCGTACCCGTCGAAGAACTCCAGCGCGCGCACGACGCCCGGCGGATCGAACCACCCGGTCCAGGCATGGACGAGTCCGATGACACCCCACAGGGCCAGGGTGAACCCCACTGCTTCGAGCACCTTCTTCATACGGCGATGCTCGCCCGCCACCCACCGCCCCCGCATCGGCCGTGAGTCGGCGTTGCGATCGCCGGAGGAGTATCCGCCCGGTGCCGGGCCGTGACGAAAGTCGGTGGTCCGCAATCTTTGGTCGAAACCTCCGCCGAGGGCCGGAAACGGCGGGAAGGGCGACAGTAGATTGCCGTCCATGGGCGGACAGGAGAGGGGGACGACAGTGACGAGGGCGCATGACTACCCGTGGCTGCTGCCGTCCGCCGTGGCCGGCGCCGAGCCGGAGGAGGACCGGGGCCACCGCACTGTCCGTGACTGGGCCGTCGACGTCCTCTGCTGCTTCACCGTGGTGGCCTTCGGGCTCCTGGTGTTCGACGACCTGAGCGACGACCCCGGGGTGCCGGACGGCGTGCTGGTCGCCGATCTGGTCCTGGGGCTGCTGTCGTGTGCCGGGCTCTGGTTGCGCCGACGGCATCCGGCCTGGCTCGCCGCCGTGCTGGTGTCCCTGGCCGCCGTCACCCCGTGCGCCGCGGGGCCGGCGCTGGTCGCGCTCTTCACCGTCGCCGTGCACCGGCCCTTCCGGACCGTCGCCGCCATCGGCGTGTCGGCCCTGGTCGCGGTGCCCGTCGGCGCACTGGTGCGCCCCGATCCCGAACTCGCCTTCGGCGTCTCGACCGTGACCAGTGCGGTGGTGCTGTTCGCGGTGATCGGCTGGGGGATGTTCGTCCGCTCGCGCCGACAGCTCGTCCTCTCGCTGCGGGAGCGGGCCCGCCGGGCCGAGAGCGAGGCCGCGCTGCGCGCCGAGAAGGCGCAGCGGCTGGCGCGCGAGGCGATGGCCCGGGAGATGCACGATGTCCTCGCCCACCGGCTGTCGTTGCTGAGCGTGCACGCGGGCGCCCTGGAGTTCCGCCCCGACGCACCGCCCGAGGAAGTGGCCCGCGCGGCCGGGGTCATCCGCAGCAGCGCGCACCAGGCCCTCCAGGACCTGCGCGAGGTGATCGGGGTGCTGCGGGCACCCGTCGGCGGAGTGTGGCCCGGCCCGGGGGAGGGCGGCGCGGCGGCGCCGTGGACCGCGGCGGTGCAGCAGGTCACCGGGGAGGACGAACGGCCGCAGCCCGGCCTCGGCCAACTCCCGCGCCTGCTCGGGGAGTCCCGGCAGGCGGGACTCCGGGTGACGGTGGTCGACCGGATCCGGGAAAACGGCTCCGTCCCGGACGGCATGGGCCGCACGGCCTACCGGATCGCCCAGGAGGGGCTGACCAACGTCCGCAAGCACGCCCCGGGCGCCGAGGCCACGGTGACGCTGGACGGCGCTCCGGGCACGGGCCTCGTCATCGAGATACACAATCCGCTGCACACCGGCGGGGACGGCCCGCCGGCGATCCCCGGGGCGGGCCAGGGGCTCATCGGCCTGGCGGAGCGGGCGGCCCTGGCCGGGGGACGGCTCGACCACGGCCCGGTGGCCACCGGGCACTTCCGCCTTCACGCCTGGCTACCGTGGCCCGTATGAACTCTTCCGCAGCAGAGTCGGGTGCCGACGCGCGTGCCGGGACCGGTGCCCGCGCCGGGACCGGTGCCGGTGCCCGTGCCGGGACCGGTGCCGGTGCCCGTGCCGGGACCGGCACCGGGAACCGGACCGCCGGCTCCCCGGACGTCCCGGCGGTGGGACCGTTATCGGGCCCCGCGCAGAGGCCTGCCCAGGACCTGCCTGCTCACGACCGGCCTGCTCAAGACAGGCCTGCTCAAGACAGGCCGGACAGGCCCGCCCTGGCCGGGGCGGACCAGGACCGGCAGGCCCGCAACAGCACCGGAGGCGACCGGCCCGGACCGGCCCGAGGGCCCGTGGTGTCGCCCGACGGTCCCGCCTCCGCCGGCGCGCCGATCCGGGTGCTCCTCGTCGACGACGACGCGCTCGTCCGCGCCGGGCTGCGGATGATGCTGGGCGGGGTGCCCGACCTCGACATCGTGGGGGAGGCCGCCGATGGCAGCGAAGTCCAGCCGCTCGTAAGCCGGTTGGCACCGGACGTCGTGCTGATGGACATCCGGATGCCGACCGTGGACGGCCTGGCGGCGACCGAGGCGCTGCGGCGGTCCGGACAGGGGCCGGAGGTGGTGGTGCTGACGACGTTCCACGCGGATGAACAGGTCCTGCGCGCCCTGCGGGCCGGGGCGGCCGGGTTCCTGCTCAAGGACACCCCGCCGGCCGAGATCGTGGCGGCCGTACGGCGGGTGGCCGCGGGGGAGCCGGTGCTGTCGCCCGCGGTGACCCAGCAGCTCATCTCGCACGTGGCCGGCTCGGGCCGGGACGGCCGCCGGACGCGGGCCCGCGAGCTGCTCGACCGGCTGAACGACCGGGAGCGCGAGGTGGCCCTCGCGGTTGGGCAGGGCCGGTCGAACGCCGAGATCGCGGCCGGACTCCACATGGGCGTGGCGACGGTCAAGGCCCATGTGTCCCGCACCCTGACCAAACTCGACCTCAACAACCGGGTGCAGATCGCCCTGGTGGCCCATGACGCGGGGCTCCTGGACGGCGAAGGCTGAACCGGGCGGGCCGCCGAGCCGGGCACCCCCCAAGAGCCCGTCCGCCTCCCTGCCCGTGTCCGCCTCCCCGCTCGTCCACCTCCCTGCCCGTCCGCCTCCCCGCTCGTCCACTGCAGTGCTTGCTCACCGCCGTGCTTGTTCCCGGCCCGGCCCGGGCCTCGCCACTGCCCGGGCCTCGCCACTGCTCGGGCCGGGCGACCGCCGAACCGGAGGACTTTCCGGTCGCCTCCCGCCGCCCCGGACGGCCACGTGGCGCCCGGGCGCCCCGGGACGGCCCTCCGGCGGCCGGCGGTGCCGGGCGGGCCCCCGTCCCGGCACGCTCGGGCAGGCTCACCGTTTCCCTGCCGCGCCCGGCACGTCCCCCGTACTGCCCCATGTGCCAACTTGCCGCCCCGGCGCAGGGCATGTCGGCGCCGCCCGGTACGGTTCCGGTCAGAAGCGACGTACGGCTGCCAGGGGGAGGCAAGGGTGACAATCAGCCATGTGCCGCACGCCGGCTCCGCCCTGCTGAGCGGTCCGGAAGCGGAAGGTCCGTTCAGGGCCCCCGGCCGGCCCGCCCGCGCCCGGTCCGCCGCTGCGCGCAGGCGCCCGTGCGCTCACCGCCGGGCCCGCCGCCCGCTCCGACGCTGAACCGCCGGACGGTTCCGTAGCAGCTGTCTGCATCACGACCCGTCTGCAATCACGACCCTTCTGCATCACGACCTGTGTGCATCACCATCCCGTCTGCATCACCACCCGTGAGCGTCACCACCGTGTGCGCCGCACGACCGAGAAAGGCGGCTGACCGCCGTGTACCGCTGGGAGATCACCCGCGCCGCCCTGGCGCAGCGCGTCTTCGCCATCGTCCGGACCGAGAGCTACGACCAGGCGGCCGCCACCGCCGACACCCTCATCTCCGGCGGCATCAGCAGCCTGGAGATATCGCTCAACACGCCCTTCGCGCTGGAGGTCGTCACCACGCTCACCCGGGAGGTCGGCGACGACGCGCTGATCGGGGCGGGCACGGTCCTCGACGCCCAGACCGCCCGCATGGCCATCGACGCCGGCGCCCGGTTCCTGGTGTCCCCGGGGCTGGACGAGGAGGTCATCCGCACCGGCCACCGGTACGGCATCCCGGTCTTCCCCGGTGTCGCCAGTCCGTCCGAGATGATGCGCGCCCTGGAGCTGGGCGCCGACGCCCTCAACCTGTTTCCGGCCTCCGGGCACGATCCCCGCTGGCTGCGGGACGTCCGGGCCGAACTCCCGCAGGCGCCACTGCTCCCCACCGGCGGGGTGAGTGTGGAGAGCGCGCCGGAGTGGATCGCGGCGGGAGCGGCGGCCTGCGGGCTGGGGTCCGCGCTGTCCGAGGGCGACCGGACGGCGGTCGCCAAGCGCGCGGCCGACCTGCTGGCCCGCCTGGCCGACGCGGCTCCGGGCCCCGACGCGGAGTAGGCCGCGCCGCGTTCGGCCGACGCGGAGACGGCCGTCGCGTCCCCGGTCGTCCCCGGCGCGTGGGGGATCGGCCGGATTACGACCCCCCGCCGCGTGATTCGACACCTAGCGTGGTGATCAGTGACGGAGAAGAAGGGGGAGAACGTGACGACGGACGCTCCGGTCGATCTCGCCGCACTCGGCGAGGACTTCACCCGGGACCCGTATCCGGTCTATGCCGAGCTGCGGTCCCGCGGCCCCGTGCACCGGATCCGGATGCCCGAGGGCGCCGACGCCTGGCTGGTCGTCGGCTATGCGGAGAGCCGTGCGGCACTGGCCGACGCCAGACTGTCCAAGCACTGGACGAACGCCTCGCGGGCCCTGAACTTCTCCCGCTTCCCCACCGGCGCCCACATGCTCAACTCCGACGCACCCGTGCACACCCGGCTGCGGAAGCTGGTCGCCAAGGAGTTCACGCCGCGGCGGGTCGAGGCGCTGGCACCGGGCGTCCAGCGGATCACCGACGACCTGCTGGACGCGATGCTGGCCGAGCCGTCCGGCCGCGCCGACCTGGTCGACTCGCTCTCCTTCCCGCTGCCGATCTCCGTCATCTGCGAGCTGCTCGGGGTGCCCTTCCTGGACCGCGAGGAGTTCCGCCGCTTCTCCAACGACGCGCTGTCCTCCACCGACCGCGCCCGCAGCGAGGAGGCCGCGACGCAGGCCTTCCACTACCTCACCGACCTGCTGGCGCGGAAGCGCGAGCAGCCCGGTGACGACCTGCTGAGCGCGCTGATCCGCACCACCGACGAGAACGGCGACCGGCTCTCGCCCGACGAACTGCTCGGCACCGTCTGGCTGCTGCTCGTCGCCGGCCACGAGACCACCGTCAACCTCATCTCCAACGGCGTGCTGGCGCTGCTCCGCCACCCGGACCAACTGGCCGCGCTCCGGGCCGACTACTCGCTGCTGGAGAACGCGGTCGAGGAGATGCTGCGGTACGACGGGCCGGTCGAGACCCCGACGTACCGGTTCACCACCGAACCGCTGGACATCGGCGGCACCGTGATCCCCGGTGGCGGCGAACTCGTCCTCGTCGCCCTCGCCGACGCCGACCGTGACCCGGCGCGGTTCCCGGACGCGGAGCGGTTCGACATCCGCCGCGACGCACGGGGGCATGTCGCCTTCGGCCACGGCATCCACTACTGCCTGGGCGCGCCGCTGGCCCGGCTGGAGGCCCGCATCGCGATCCGTTCGCTGCTGGACCGCTGCCCGCGCCTGGAGCTGGACGCCCACCCGGCGGCACTGACCTGGCGGCAGGGGCTGCTGATCCGGGGGCCGCACCGGCTGCCGGTCCGGTTCTGACGGCCCGACTCCGACGGCCCGGTTCTGACGGTCCAGTCCATTTGTCCGGACAATCGAACTTCACGACTTCCCGTCATCTGTCCGGGCCACTACGCTCGCCCCGTGGCGAAACAGCCGGATCCGACGGGGTCTCTCCAGCTCAGCGTGGACCGCAGCAGTCCGGTCCCGCTCTATTTCCAGCTCTCCCAGCAGCTCGAGGCGGCGATCGAGAAGGGCCGGCTCGCCCCGGGCAGCCTGCTGGGCAATGAGATCGAACTCGCCGGGCGGCTCGGCCTCTCCCGGCCCACCGTCCGCCAGGCGATCCAGTCGCTGGTCGACAAGGGCCTGCTGGTGCGCCGCAGAGGCGTCGGGACCCAGGTCGTGCACAGCCAGGTCAAGCGCCCGCTCGAACTGAGCAGCCTCTACGACGACCTGGAAGCGGCCGGTCAGCGCCCCGCCACGCGCGTGCTGCGGAACACCGTCGAAGCCGCGGGCGCCGAGGTCGCCGCCGCCCTCGGGGTGCCCGAGGGGTCCGAGGTGGTCCTCGTCGAGCGGCTGCGGCTGGCCCACGGCGAGCCCATGGCCCACCTGCGCAATCACCTTCCGGCCGGGCTGCTCGACCTGGACACCGTGCGCCTGGAGTCGACCGGCCTGTACCGGCTCATGCGGGAGGCGGGCATCACCCTGCACAGCGCCCGGCAGGCGGTCGGCGCCCGCGCGGCCACCGCCGACGAGGGCGAGCAGCTGGGGGAGCCCGAGGGGGCGCCGCTGCTCACCATGGAGCGCACGACCTTCGACGACACCGGCCGGGCGGTCGAGTTCGGCTCGCACACCTACCGCGCCTCCCGCTACGCCTTCGAGTTCCAGCTGCTCGTCCGCCCCTGAGGCGGCCCGGGGCCGTTCCCGGACCGGTGACAGCGTCCGTGCCCCGGCACCACTCGCCCCGGCACCACTCGCCCCGGCACCACTCGCCATGGCGGGCGCCACCCGCCCCGGCACCCTCGCCTTGGCACCACCCGCTCCGGAACCATCCGCTTCGGAACCACCCGCCCAGCGCCACCACCCCAGCACCACCCGCCCGGCGCCACTCACCCCGCCGCCACCCGCCTCGACAGCACCCCCCCCCCAACGCCCCCGGCTCGGTGTCCCCGGCCCGGGCCGCCGCTGTGCCCGTGAGGTCGTCCCCCCTCTCGGCCCGTGAGGTCGTCCACCCTCGGCCGCAGGGCCGGGGCGCCCGGCCGCACCGCCTCCCCCGGGCCCGATATCTCCCGCCCCGCACCCTCTGTCCACCCAGGAAACCCGCCCGCGTAAGAATGTTCGGACAAAGTATTGACGCCCTGTGGCGGCCGCCGTTAGAACTCCACCAGTCGCACTCGGGCGGCTCAGGAGGGAAGGCGGACCCACCATGGCGCGCAGACCCGGAGTCCGGACGGCGGCTGTCCGCGGTGCCCGGTTCCCCACCGCCGCCGTCAGGCCTTCGGAGGCTCCCCGCCCGGCGGACCCGGCGCCGCGGCACCCGAGGAAACCGGCACGAACAGGGGTGACCGATACTTGGGCGGCCGGGACCGGATCCGCACGGCCCGGCCGCCCCGAGGAGCACGCACCACAGCACAAGCAGCAGCACAGGCAGCAGGCCGAGCAGCACATCGGGCAGCACATCGGGATCGGGCAGCACAACAGGCAGGACGACGGACAGGACGGCAGGCAGGACGACGAGCGGCGCGGTGGCCGGCGGGTGGGGCCCGCGGCGGCGTCCCGCCGTACGGTCGTCGGTCGGGGAGCCGGCACGGCTCACACAGTCAGGTCACAGCGAGAGAGGCATGTCTTCGTGGCAACGGTTCGGACAGGGGTACGCGCGACAGGTGCCGTGCTGGCGGCGGTGCTCGGCGCGACCCTCGTGGGGTGCAGCAGTACGGGCGGCAAGCGCGCGGAGGAGCGTGCGGCGCAGGCCACCGAGGGGCGCGCGGCGGTGAACACCCCCCGCTGGACCTTCGCCATGGTCACCCACTCGGGAGACGGCGACACCTTCTGGGACATCGTGCAGAACGGTGCCCAGCAGGCGGCGGCCAAGGACAACATCAAGTTCCTCTACTCGCACCACAAGGAGGGGCAGCAGCAGGCCCAGCTCGTCCAGGCGGCCATCGACCAGAAGGTGGACGGCCTGATCGTCAGCCTGGCCAAGCCGGACGCCATGAAGGACGTCGTCACCAAGGCCGTGAAGGCCGGCATCCCCGTGGTGACCGTCAACTCCGGCTCCGCCGAGTCCAAGAAGTTCGGCGCGCTCTCCCACATAGGCCAGGACGAGACCATCGCCGGAGAGGCGGTCGGCGAGGAGCTCAACAAGCGCGGCCGCAAGAAGGCCCTCTGCGTGCTGCACGAGCAGGGCAACGTGGGTCACGAACAGCGCTGCGACGGGACCCGCAAGACCTTCGACGGCGAGCTGAAGAACCTCTACGTCGAGGGCACCAACATGCCCGAGGTCCAGTCCTCCATCGAGGCGAAGCTCCAGGCCGACCAGGACATCGACGCCGTCGTCACCCTCGGCGCGCCGTTCGCGGACACCGCCGTCAAGGCCAAGGAGCAGGCGGGCAGCAAGGCCGAGATCGACACCTTCGACCTCAACGCCAAGGTCGCCCAGTCCCTCAAGGACGACGACCTCGGCTTCGCCGTCGACCAGCAGCCCTACCTCCAGGGCTACGAGGCCGTGGACCTGCTCTGGCTCAAGAAGTACAACGCCGACGTCCTCGGCGGCGGAAAGCCGGTGCTCACCGGCCCGGAGATCATCCACAAGAAGGACGCCTCGGCCCTGGAGCGCTACACGAAGCGGGGGACCCGATGACAGCCCTGGCCGACACCCCCGCCGCCACCGACGAGCGGCTGCTGGAGACCTCGCTGCTGCGCCGGCTGATGGGCCGGCCCGAGCTGGGCGCGGTCGTCGGAGCCGTCGCGGTCTTCCTCTTCTTCTCGGTCGCCGCGGAGAGCTTCCTGCGGGCCCCCAGCCTGAGCACCGTCCTCTACGCCTCGTCCACGTTCGGGATCATGGCGGTGCCGGTGGCCCTGCTGATGATCGGCGGGGAGTTCGACCTCTCCACCGGCGTCATGGTCACCTCGTCCGCGCTGATCTCCTCGATGTTCAGCTACCAGATGACCGCCAACGTCTGGGTCGGCGTCGGAGTGTCCCTGCTGGTCACGCTGGCGATCGGCTTCTTCAACGGCGTCATGCTGGTCCGGACGAAACTGCCCAGCTTCATCATCACGCTCGGCACCTTCCTGATGCTGATCGGCCTCAATCTGGGCTTCACCAAGCTCATCAGCGGCACCGTCTCCACCAAGACGATCGGCGACATGGAGGGCTTCCCCTCCGCCAAGGCCGTCTTCGCCTCCCACCTGACCGTGGGCGAGGTCGACGTGCAGATCACCGTCCTGTGGTGGTTCGCGCTGGTCGCGGTGGCCACCTGGATCCTGCTGCGCACCCACGTCGGCAACTGGATCTTCGCCGCCGGCGGGGGCGCCGACGCCGCTCGCGCGGTCGGTGTCCCGGTCGGCCGCACCAAGGTCGGCCTGTACATGGCGGTGGCCCTGTGCGCCTGGATCTCCGGGCAGCACCTGCTGTTCTCGTACGACGTGGTGCAGTCCGGCGAGGGCATCGGCAACGAGTTCCTGTACATCATCGCGGCCGTCATCGGCGGCTGTCTGATGACCGGCGGCTACGGCTCGGCCATCGGCTCGGCCTTCGGCGCCTTCATCTTCGGGATGACCAACAAGGGCATCGTCTACGCCAACTGGAACCCGGACTGGTTCAAGTTCTTCCTCGGCGGCATGCTCCTCCTCGCCACCCTGCTCAACGCCTGGGTCCGCAAGCGGGCGGAGGCCACCAAGTGAGCGCCCGAGCGAGCGAGGCCGGCGAGGCCGCCCCGACGCACGACACCGAGCGAGGAGGCACGGTGACAGCCCTGGTCGAGCTCACCGAGGTGAGCAAGTTCTACGGCAACATCAAGGCCCTCCAGGACGTCTCCCTGGAGGTCCACGCCGGCGAGATCACCTGCGTCCTCGGCGACAACGGGGCCGGCAAGTCCACCCTGATCAAGATCATCGCGGGGCTGCACCGGCACGACGCCGGCACCCTCGCCGTCGACGGCGAGGCGACCTCCCTCACCTCGCCGCGGGACGCCCTGGACCGCGGCATCGCCACCGTCTACCAGGATCTGGCCGTGGTGCCCCTGATGCCGGTCTGGCGGAACTTCTTCCTCGGCTCCGAGCCCACCAAGGGCAAGGGCCCCTTCCGCCGCCTCGACGTGCGGACGATGCGCGAGACCACCCGCGGCGCCCTGCTCCGGATGGGCATCGACCTGCGCGACGTCGACCAGCCCATCGGCACCCTCTCGGGCGGCGAGCGGCAGTGCGTGGCCATCGCCCGGGCCGTGCACTTCGGCGCCAAGGTGCTGGTGCTCGACGAGCCCACGGCCGCCCTCGGCGTGAAGCAGTCCGGCGTCGTCCTGAAATATGTGGCGGCCGCCCGTGACGCCGGTCTCGGAGTGGTTCTGATCACCCACAACCCGCACCACGCCTACCTCGTCGGGGACCGCTTCGTGCTGCTCAAGCGGGGCGCGATGGCCGGCAGCCACACCAAGGACAAGATCACCCTGGATGAGCTCACCCGCCAGATGGCCGGCGGCTCCGAGCTGGAGGAACTCAGCCACGAACTGGAGCGGGCGCCCGTCCCGGACCACCTCGCGGCCACCGCCGACAAGGCCTGACCCGGCGGCGCCGACGGAAGGAGCAAACCGGGACAGATCCCCTCGTATGTGTGCGCCCGTCCCGGTGTGGCCATGGGGCCCCGGGCCTCCCCTCCGGAGGCCCCGGACCCGTGCCCCCTGGCACAATCACCAGCAGCACCGAACGACCGCACACGAACCAAGGGACGAGATGAGCACGTACCGCGAGCTCGCGCACCGCGGCTCGGCCAGGGCCACCGTCCTCCGCACCGTCGGGACGCGCGAGCGCCGCTCCCACCTGAGCGCCCCGCGGGTCCCGACCGTCGGTATCGACATCGGGGGCACCAAGGTGGCCGCCGGAGTCGTCGACGCCGACGGCAACGTCCTCGAGAAGCTGCGCACCGAGACCCCGGACAAGTCCAAGAGCCCCCAGGTCGTCGAGGACACCATCGTCGAGCTGGTCCTCGACCTCTCCGACCGGCACGACGTCCACGCGGTGGGCATCGGCGCCGCCGGCTGGGTCGACGCCGACCGCTCCCGGGTGCTGTTCGCCCCCCACCTCTCCTGGCGCGACGAGCCGCTGCGCGACGCCCTCGCCGCCCGCCTCGCCGTCCCCGTGATGGTCGACAACGACGCCAACACCGCCGCCTGGGCCGAGTGGCGCTTCGGCGCCGGACGCGGCGAGGACAACCTCGTCATGATCACCCTCGGCACCGGCATCGGCGGCGCCATCCTGGAGGACGGCAAGGTCAAGCGGGGCCGCTACGGCGTCGCGGGCGAGTTCGGCCACATGCAGGTCGTCCCCGGCGGACACCGCTGCCCCTGCGGCAACCGCGGCTGCTGGGAGCAGTACAGCTCCGGGAACGCCCTGGTCCGCGAGGCCCGCGAGCTCGCCGCCGCCGACTCGCCGGTCGCCTACAACATCATCGAGCAGGTCGGCGGGCACATCGGGGACATCACCGGCCCGCTCATCACCGACCTGGCCCGGCAGGGCGACGCCATGTGCGTGGAGCTGCTCCAGGACATCGGCCAGTGGCTCGGCGTCGGCATCGCCAACCTCGCCGCCGCCCTCGACCCGTCCTGCTTCGTGGTCGGCGGCGGCGTCAGCGCCGCGGACGACCTGCTCATCGGCCCGGCCCGGGAGTCCTTCCGCCGCCACCTCACCGGCCGCGGCTACCGCCCCGAGGCCCGGATCGTGAAGGCGCAGCTCGGCAACGAGGCGGGCCTCGTCGGCGCCGCCGACCTCGCCCGGCTCGTCGCCCGCCGCTTCCGCCGTGCCAACCGACGCCGCGTGGAGCGGTACGAACGCTACGAGCGCTATGCACAGAGCCTCCGAGGGAGCCGAGGATGACGTCCGCCGAGCGACCCGCCGTCCCGCGGCAGACCCCGCCGGCCGGCAGCGACGGCCCGGCCGGGGCGACCCCGCTGGGCACCGGCCCCAGCCTGCGCCGCCGGATCGTCACCCTGCTGATCGTGGTGCTGCTCGTCGGCATTCCCGCGGGCTATCTCGTGGTCTCCGCCCAGCAGAGCCGGGAGAGCGGCAAGGACAAGGAGGGCAAGGCTGCGGCCACCGGCCTCACCGAGGGCTGGCCGTCCAAGGTCACCCGCCGCATCTACGACGTGCCGATCCAGCCGTACTCCGCCCAGGTCGCCTTCTACGAGAGCAACTCGTGGAAGGTCAGCAAGCTGTACGTGCAGTTCGTCACGTCCGACGACGGCCTGGAGCGCTTCCTGCGCACCATCGGCTCCAGCCGCGAGGAGCTGAAGGGCGGCCGCGTCACCATCGGCACCAAGGACGCCGCGACCGTCGGCTGGAACCTCGGCGCCGGGAAGGACTGGGCGGGCACCCGCCACAACCAGCCCCAGCCGCAGCCCCAGCAGGACATCACCGTCGACCTCCGCAACAAGGCGCACCCCAAGGTGTACGTGGTCTCCACCGTGACGCCCTGACGCCGCTCGGGACCGCGACGCCCTGACCGGGTCCGGACGCCGGGGCTGTTCCGCCCCCGCTCCGGAGGCGCGGCGGCCGCCCGGAACGAAGATCGACAAGCTGTGTGACTTTGTTGTGACCGGAGCCGGGCGGATAGCTTGACGGGGTGAGCGAGACGAAGACCCTTCAGCACCGGATCGACGGCCCGCAGGACGCCCCCGTACTCGTCCTCGGCCCCGCCCTGGGCACCACCTGGCACATGTGGGACCGGCAGGTCCCCGAGCTGACCCGGCACTGGCGTGTCCTGCGTTACGACCTGCCCGGCCACGGCGGCGCGCCCGCCTACCCCGCACCGGCCGTGACGGACCTCGCCGACCGTCTCCTCGCCACCCTGGACGAGCTGGGCATCGAGCGCTTCGGCTACGCGGGCTGCTCCATCGGCGGCGCCATCGGTGCCGATGTGGCCCTGCGGCACCCCCGGCGCGTCGCCGCCCTGGCGCTCGTCTCCACTGCGGGCCGCTTCGGCACCGCGGACGAGTACCGGCAGCGCGGCGTGATCGTCCGCACCAACGGTCTGGACCCCATCGCCCGCTCCGTGCCGGAGCGCTGGTTCACCCCGGCCTTCGCCACCGCACAGCAGGCGATCGTCGACTGGTCCGTGCAGATGGTGCGCACCACCGACCCGGGCTGCTACATCGCGTGCTGCGAGGCCCTCGCCGCGTTCGACGTCCGCGGCGACCTCGGCCGGCTCGCCGTCCCGACGCTGGTCCTCGCCGGCGCCGAGGACCAGGTGACCTCGCCCGCCGACGCCCGGGTCCTCGTCGCCGGCATACCCGACGCCCGCCTCGCGCTCGTCCCCGGCACGTCCCACCTGGCGCCCGTCGAGCAGCCCGGCGCCGTCACCGACCTGCTGGTCCGCCACTTCACGACCTCCTGGCAGGACTCGCCCACGACGATCATGGCGCCGGTGCCCAAGCCCGTCGCCACGCCCGCGCCCACGCCCTCGTCCACGGCCACGCCCGCGCCCGCGCCCCCGCCCACGCCGGCTCCGGCGCCGCAGGCCGCCCCCGCCCCGGCCCCGCAGCCCGGCCCGGTCGCCGAGATCGCCGCCGAGGCCCCGCCCCAGGTGCCGTCCGGCCCCCGCCCGGACCCCTACGACGCGGGCATGCAGGTCCGCCGCGCGGTGCTGGGCGACGCGCACGTCGACCGCACCGCGGCCGCCGCCGACGCCTTCACCGGCGACTTCCAGGAGTTCATCACCCGCTACGCCTGGGGCGAGGTGTGGACCAGACCCGGGATCGACCGCCGCACCCGCAGCGTCATCACCCTCACCGCCCTGGTGTCCGGCGGTCACCTCGACGAACTCGCCTTCCACACCCGCGCCGCGCTGCGCAACGGCCTGACTCCCGCCGAGATCGGGGAAGTTCTGCTGCACACCGCCGTCTACTGCGGTGTCCCGGCCGCCAACTCCGCGTTCAAGGTGGCGCAGGAGGTCATCCGGCAGGAGACCACCCCCGAGGCGTAGCAGGATGGGGCCCGTAACGGATCAGTGGACCGGGAGGACCCATGGAGCTGACCAAGAAGGGCCACGCCTGCATCCGGCTGGAGAAGGACGGTCAGGTGCTCGTCATCGACCCCGGAGCCTTCAGCGAGGAGGACGCGGCGGTCGGTGCCACCGCCGTGCTGGTGACCCACGAACACCTCGACCACTTCCACGAGGGCCGGCTGCGCGCCGCCCTGGAGGCCGAGCCGTCGGCCGAGATCTGGACCCTGCGCAGCGTCGCCGACCAGCTCGCCGCGGCGTTCCCGGGCCGGGTGCACACCGTCGGCCACGGTGACACCTTCACCGCGGCGGGCTTCGACGTCGAGGTGCACGGCGAACTGCACGCCGTGATCCACCCCGACATCCCCCGCATCACCAACGTCGGCTATCTCCTGGACGGGTCGGTCTTCCACCCCGGAGACGCGCTGACCGTCCCCGGCCGCCCGGTGGACACGCTGATGCTGCCGGTGCACGCCCCGTGGAACAAGGTGTCCGAGGTCATCGACTACGTCCGCGAGGTGAAGCCGCAGCGGTCGATCGACATCCACGACGCGCTGCTGACCGATCTCGCCCGGTCCGTCTACGACCGGATGCTCGGCCCGGACGGTCCCGGTGTCGGCGGCACGGAGCACCGGCGGATGACCCCGGGGGAGAGCAGCCCGCTCTGACCCCGGGCCCGGCCGCGGGTGCCTGGGGCGTCGCCCGTCCCGGGGCCGGGCGGGGCCCGCTGTCCGAGCCGGGCGGTACATTCGGGTCCATGCGCATCGCGACCTGGAACGTCAATTCGATCACCGCCCGGCTCCCCCGGCTGCTGGCCTGGCTGGAGAGCAGCGGCACCGACGTGCTGTGCATCCAGGAGACCAAGTGCACCGACGAGCAGTTCCCGCGCGAACAGCTCCGGGAGCTGGGCTACGAGGCCGCGGTCAACGCCGACGGCCGGTGGAACGGCGTGGCACTGCTGTCCCGGGTCGGCCTGGAGGACGTCCGCCCCGGCCTCCCGGGCGGCCCCGACTACGACGGCGCCCAGGAGCCCCGTGCCCTCTCCGCCACCTGCGGCGGTGTCCGCGTCTGGTCGGTGTACGTGCCGAACGGCCGGGAGGTCGACCACGCCCACTACGCGTACAAGCTGGCCTGGCTGGAGGCGCTGACCAAGGCGGTCTCAGCGGATGCGGCGGGGGAACGGCCGTTCGCGGTCCTCGGTGACTACAACATCGCCCCCACCGACGAGGACGTGTACGACCCGTCCGTCTTCGAGGGGCTGACGCATGTCACCCCGGCCGAGCGCGAGGCTCTCGCCGCCCTGCGCGGGACGGGCCTGTCGGACGTGGTCCCGCGCCCGCTGAAGTACGACGTGCCGTTCACCTACTGGGACTACCGCCAGCTCTGCTTCCCGAAGAACCGCGGCATGCGCATCGACCTGGTGTACGCGAACGCCCCCTTCACCCGGGCGGTGAAGGACGCGTACGTGGACCGCGAGGAGCGCAAGGGCAAGGGCGCCTCCGACCACGCGCCGGTGGTCGTGGACCTGGAGCTGTAGCCGCCGGGCCGGGGAGCTCCCGCCGGCCGCGGGGAGCCGCCCGGGCCGCGAGCGGGGGCGTGGCGGGGCACGGCATTGTGCCTGCAAGGCCGCCAGCGTCCCCGCAACGCCGCCGGTCAGGCCCTGGCCCGGATCCGGCTCCGGCCCCGGTGCAGGCCCCCGGCCGTCCCGGTCACGGCACCAGCGTGCGCAGATCCACCGACTCGGCGAGCGCCCGCAGCCCCGCGTCCCCGGGGTGCAGATGGTCGCCACTGTCGTACGCCGGCAGCATCCGTGTGGGCCGGGCCGGGTCCCGGATCACCGCGTCGAAGTCCAGCACCGCCCCGAACACACCGGCGCCCTCCCGGCGCAGCCAGGTGTTGACGGCCGTCCGCCGCGCCTCGACCTCCGCCGAACAGCCCGGATAGCCCTCGCAGGGCGCGATCGTCGCCGCCACCACCCGCAGCCCCCGCGCCCGCGCCCGCTCCGCGATCGCCCGCAGCCCGGCGACGACCTCCTCCGCCGGGGTGCCCCAGCGGACGTCGTTGATCCCCTGGAAGACGACGACCGTCCGCGCCCCGGTCGCGGCGAGCACATCGCGGTCCAGCCGGTGCTGGGCGCTCACCCCGCCGGTGTCGGTGCTCACCCCGTCGCCCGGATAGCGGTCGGTGACCACGCGGTTCGCGGAGATTCCCGCGTTGAGCACCCCGTAGCGGGGCACCGTGCTCTGCTCCCGCAGCCGCCGGGCCAGCACGTCCGGCCAGCGCCGGTTGGCGTCCACGGTCGACTTGTCGCCATCGGTGATGGAGTCGCCGAGCGTCACCACCGAACCCGGCCCGCCCCCGGTGTCGACCCCGGTGAGCAGCGGCCACGTGGTGAGCGAGCCGGTGAAGGCGCCGCCGTCGAGGTCCCCGGTGCGGTCGCCGCTGCCCGGGGCGCTGAGGAACGAGCGCTGGTTGGTCCGGCTGTGCACCGGAACCTCCGCCACGGTGCCCGGAAGATGGATGCTGACCAGCAGGTTCGTATCCGGCGGCACCCGGAGTCCGAGCGGGTCGCTGTAGGCCTCGGCGCCCGCGGGGATCTCGGTGCCCGGCCGCCCGCCGAAACGCAGCGGCACCGGCCGGGCCGCCGCGGCGGCCCCGGACCCCTGCACCGCCACCGAGGCGTGCCCGATGCGGGCCGGGGTCCGCGCGAAGGTGTTGGCGAGCCGGATGCGGACCCGGGGGCCGCCCGTGCTGGTGTGCACGACGAGCCGCAGCGTCCGGTCCGTCCACGGCCCGACCGCGGTGTACCCCGAGGCGGGCGCCGACCAGCTGCCCGTCCAGTCCTCCGCCGGTTCCCGCACCGCCGCGGCGAAGACATGCAGGTCGGAGCCGGGGCCGGGGTCCGCGGGGAGCGTCACGGAGCTGATCGCCCGGCCCCGGGCCACCGGCACGGTGACCGCGTACAGCCGGGCGGTCTCCGCGACCGGCCCGTCCGGCGTGTTGAGGTGCGGCAGGGCCACGGCCTTGGTGCTCAGCGGACCGGTGCGCCAGTCGGGTGCGGTGAGGGTGTACGTGCTGCGGGAGCCGTCCCGGTAGCGCACGGTGCCGGTCCCGGCCGCCGTCCCGCCGACCCCCGCGACCAGGAAGGACACCGCGTCGCCGCGACCGCTCAGCCGCACCTGCTGGCCGTCGGCGCGGACGTTGTCGGGGCGCCCGGCGGCGGACCGCGGCCAGCTGAGCCGGGCGCCGTCGAGCCCGATCCGGCGCCCGGGGGTCCAGCCCGCCGCGGCCAGGGCCTGCGCGGACAGCGACCGGCCGGCCCCGTCGAAGTCGGCCTCCCCGGGCCGGGCGTCGTCGCTGACCGCCCGGTTGTCGAAGAGCCGCTCCAGGGGGAGCGGCTCCGTACGGTGTGTCTCGGCGAGCGCGGGCGTGGTGGCCGCGGCGAGCGCCAGCAGCACGCCTCCCGCGACCGTCCCCGCAGCTGTTCTGCGTCCTCCGCCTGGCATGGCTGGTCCCTCCCGCATCCGAGCTGGTCCGACGGGTGCGGCATGAACGTAGGGAGCCGACTGCGGAGCGTCAATGATCCCCGCCCGAACTGCGGTTGAATTCCCGCCCGACCGGAACGGTCAGGACCCGGTCGCGCGTCCCTGTGGTGCGGTGCCCGGTCGGGATGCCACCCTGAACGGTATGCACATCCCTTTCCTGGACAACTGGCGCAAGCGGCACGGCGCGGCACACGGAGTTGCCGTCCTGGGCCCCTCCCAGGACGATCCCGAAGGGGTGGCCGAACTCCTCTCCGAATGCGCACTCCTCCGTGACCAGGCGGCGTCCGCGGGACTGGAACTCGACGACTCCCCGGGCTCCTTGGAAGCGCTCGACCAACTGCTGCCCCGCTGGCGGGACGACCCCGAGGAGTTGCCCTGGCTCGGCAACGACGCCGGCCTCTACCTCGGCACGGTGATCGTCCGCACCGTGCCGGAGGCCGCCTGGCAGGTGTGGCCGAACGGCCAGCCCGTCGTGCGGCTCCCCTCCGGCCGGGAGATCAACGTGGTGGAGGCGGGCCTGGACTGGGCGGTCAGCGGCGCCCCCGAGCTGTCCCAGATCTACGCGGAGGCCTCGGAGGACTGACCGGGCCGCGTCGGGCGCCGCCCCCGGGATGCTCCGTGGCCCCGGGGCCGCGTCACCGGGACGGCGCCGGCCCTCGGAGCGCCTCACCGGGCACGCACGCCACCCCACCACGCCACCCCACCCCCCGTCTCCAGGGGCAAAATACGGTTATTGCCGCAGTGGTGCGTGTCGGGGCGAAGCACCGCAATTCGCTGGATAGTTTGCGCTGCACGCGCGACAACCGGGGAAAGGCGGTGGGCCGGGCATGGTGGTCGACGGAGCCGGGACCGTCTCCGCAGCCGATCCGTTGATCGAGCTGCGCGACGTCAACAAGTACTTCGGACAGCTGCACGTCCTCCAGAACATCGATCTCACCGTGGACCGCGGTGAGGTCGTGGTGGTCATCGGCCCCTCCGGCGGCGGGAAATCGACGCTGTGCCGGACCATCAACCGGCTGGAGACCATCGACTCCGGCCGGATCGCCGTGGACGGCAGCCCGTTGCCCGAGGAGGGGCGCGCCCTCGCGAAGCTGCGCGCCGACGTCGGGATGGTGTTCCAGTCGTTCAACCTCTTCGCCCACAAGACGGTGCTGGAGAACGTGATGCTGGCGCCCACCAAGGTGCGCGGACGCCGGAAGGACGAGGCCGAGCGGCGCGCCCGGGAACTCCTCGACCGGGTGGGCGTCGGCACCCAGGCGGACAAGTACCCCGCGCAGCTCTCGGGCGGCCAGCAGCAGCGTGTCGCGATCGCCCGCGCGCTGGCGATGGACCCGAAGGTGATGCTCTTCGACGAGCCCACCTCGGCCCTCGACCCGGAGATGATCAACGAGGTGCTGGAGGTGATGCGGCAGCTCGCCCGGGACGGCATGACCATGGTCGTCGTCACCCACGAGATGGGCTTCGCGCGCTCGGCCGCGAACCGGGTGGTGTTCATGGCCGACGGCCGCATCGTCGAGGACCGCACCCCCGAGGGGTTCTTCACCGAGCCCGAGAGCGACCGGGCCAAGGACTTCCTGTCCAAAATCCTCAAGCACTGAGCAGGGAAACGGGGACCTGATGCGCCTGCACCGTACGATCGCCGCACTCGCCCTCGGAGGGCTGGCGTTCCTCGCCGCCGGGTGCGGCAAGGAGGGCAGCCCTCCGATCAAGGGCCCGCAGCCCGACCAACTGCCGGTCTACCGAGTCGACGAGAACTTCTCCCTGCCCTCCTCCCCGACCTGGAAGAAGGCGAAGTCCCGCGGACACCTGGTGGTGGGCGTCAAGGACGACCAGCCCTACCTGGGCGAGAAGGACCCCGCCACCGGGGCCTACTCGGGGTTCGACATCGAGATCGCCAAGATGACGTCCGCCTCCCTGGGCTTCGCGCCCAACACGGTCGACTTCCGGACCATCGCCTCCGCCAACCGGGAGACCGCCCTGCAGAACGGGCAGATCGACTACTACGTCGGCACCTACACCATCAACGACATGCGCAAGAAGCTGGTCGGCTTCGCCGGTCCGTACTACGTGGCCGGTCAGCGGCTGCTCGTCCGCGCCGACGAGCGCTCCATCCGCGGTCCGCAGGACCTGGCCGGCAAGAAGGTCTGCTCGGCCTCCGGTTCGACCCCGCTGCAGCGCATCCAGGAGGACTACCCGCAGGCCGAGGCCATCGCGTACGACACCTACTCGGTCTGCGTCGACAACCTCCTGACCCTGCAGGTGAACGCGGTCACCACCGACGACACCATCCTGCTCGGGTACGCCGCCAAGGTCCCCGACGAGCTGCGGGTCGTCGGCAAGGCCTTCTCCAAGGAGCCGTACGGCATCGGCGTGCTCCGCAGCGACAACGCGCTGCGGTTCGCGATCGACGACGCGCTGGCGGCCAACGAGAAGAACGGCAACTGGAAGAAGGCCTACCAGGCGACACTCGGCCAGTCAGGGGTCCCCGCGCCCGCACCGCCGCCCATCGACCGCTACCCGGCGAACTGAGCCGGCCGGCCATGGACGTTCTCCTCGACAACTGGTCCCTCTACCGCGAGGGCTTCTGGGGCACCGTGCAGCTGACGGTCTTCGCCTCGCTGCTCGCGCTCGGCCTCGGCGTCGTCATGGCGGCGTTCCGGGTCGCGCCGGTCCGGTCGCTGCGCTCCTTCGGCACCGCCTGGGTGACGGTGCTGCGCAACACTCCACTCACCCTGCTGTTCTTCGCGGTGCTGCTGGGCCTCCCGCGCTTCGGCGTGGTGCTGCCCTTCCAGACCTTCGCGATCCTCGCCCTGGGCTGCTACACCTCGGCCTTCATCTGCGAGGTCGTGCGGTCGGGCATCAACACCGTCCCGGTCGGCCAGGGGGAGGCGGCCCGCAGCCTGGGCATGAGCTTCCCCCAGGCCCTCGGCCTGATCGTGCTGCCCCAGGCCTTCCGCAGCGTCATCCCACCGGTCGGCTCCACCCTGATCGCCCTGGCCAAGAACTCCGCGATCGCCGGGTCGTTCAGCGTCTCCGAGCTGCTCGGGGTCTACAAGCCCCTCAACGAGATGGGGTACAGCATCATCTGGGCATTCGTCTGGATCGCCGTCGGCTATCTGATCGTCACGCTCGCCATCAGTGCCCTGTTCCATCTGCTGGAGAAGCGCTGGGGAGTGGCCCGGTGACCGATACCGTTCTCTACGACGTCCCGGGGCCCAGGGCGCGCAGCCGGCACCGCCTCTACGGCGTCGCCGCGTCCCTCGTCATCGCCGGTCTGATCGCCTGGATCTGCTATCTCCTCGTCGACACCGGCCAGTTCGAGGCCGAGAAGTGGCGCCCCTTCGAGTACGAGGGCATCCAGCGGCTGCTGCTGGAGGGCCTGGGCAATACGCTCAAGGCCTTCGGCCTGGCGGCGGTGCTCTCCCTCGCGCTCGGCGCGGTCCTCGCCGCCGGCCGCCTCTCGGACCACCGGCCGCTGCGCTGGGTCGCCACCCTGTGCGTGGAGTTCTTCCGCGCCATGCCGGTGCTGGTGATGATCTTCTTCATCTTCGTCGCGCTGAAGGTCCAGCCGCTGCCCGCACTCGTCGCCGGACTGACCCTCTACAACGGCTCGGTGCTGGCCGAGGTGTTCCGGGCCGGCGTCAACTCGGTCGAGCGCGGACAGCGCGAGGCGGCCTACTCGCTGGGGATGCTCAAGTCGCAGGTCATGACGCACGTCCTGGTGCCGCAGGGGGTGCGGGCGATGCTGCCGGCCATCATCAGCCAGCTCGTCGTGGCGCTCAAGGACACCTCGCTGGGCTTCCTCATCACCTACGAGGAGTTCCTCCAGGCCGGCAAGCTCATCGCCACCAACCTCAACTACGACCTGCCGTTCATCCCCGTGGTGCTGGTGATCTCGCCCATCTACATCGGGATGTGCATGCTGCTGTCCTGGTTCGCCAACTGGGTGGCCAAGCGGGAGCGGCGCAGTGTGAAGACCCGGGGCGCGCAGGTCGCGAAGGCGGAGCCGGGACCGATGGTGCCGGGCGTCAAGCCGTGACCCCGACCGCCTCGGCCCCTTCCTACGCCCGCGACCATGAGGGCGCTGGCCGGGTCCGGGCTGGTGCTCTGCGCGACCGGCGTGGTCTCCCTGCGCGGCGGACGACCCCGCGCGGAGGCCTGGCCAGACGGTGGTGAGGCGCCAGGAGCGCCCCCATCAGAGGATTCCCTGCCACGACCACGGGCGCGGACCCGATCGACCACGCAGGCAGTCGATCCGGTATTGCGCTCGGCTGGTCCACTCCTCGTTGCTGGCTGCGTGCTGGGCCGCGTACGTCACCATCCGCAGCTCTCGGGCGCGCGCGAGGACGGGATAGCCCTCCCACGCCGTCACGTCGTACCCGTAGACCGCACAGAACTGGTCGTACTCGCGCGTGCTGACCGCGCCCGTAGTCTTCGCGCGTACTGCGGTGGACACGAGATCCCACTCCGGAGGCCCCACGGAGAAGCGCTCCAGATCCATCATCAGGACTCCGTCGGCCGTGCGGACGAAGTTGCCGGGCCAGGCGTCGCCGTGCACAGCTCGATCGGGGAGACCAGTCGGCCGCTCGGCCCAGGCCGCTGCGAGGTCGTGGTGAAGGCCGTGCAGCCACTCTCGGTCGTCGTCGCGGATCGTGGTGGCCGCCTGCAGTCGTTCACCGACCCGAACGAAGGGATCGAGGTAGCCCATCTCGATGTCCGGCGTGGGTAAGGAGTGGAGCTGTGCCAGTAGCTGGGCGACGTCTTCAACGGAGCCGTGTTCTGGCGGCGGAAGTTCCACCCAGAAGGTCGCGGGCCTGCCCCCCACCTCGACCGGCTGCTCCACGTCGATCAGGCGAACAGCCGCAACGTTCTCCTGGGCGAGCCATCGTGCGACGCGCACTTCACGGGTAGCCGCAGCGCTCTGGCCGGCCTGTGAGATGCGTACGATCACCCGCTGGCCGGGTAGCCGCCATATCTGGTTCTCAGCCAGACGAAGCGGTTCCGCCCCGTCGGAGTCCAATCCGACTGTGGAACATGCCTGTTCCAGGACACGGCGCGCAGGCGTGGCAGCCGCAGTTTTCATGCGGAAAGCGTAGCGGTGATCCGATCTCGCAGCCCCGAAGCCTCTTGGATCGTCTGGTGCTTCGAGGCGAAGCGGCCGAGCTGCCGTAGGTCGTCCGCGGCCCGCCGGGAGGTAAGTCGGCCTACCTCGTCCAGGGCGTCGTGACCGAGCTGTCCATGCGGGGACAGAGCATTCTGGCCTGGGCCGCGAGGGCGGCGATCCTGCACACGGTGAACACGTCATAGATCGTCTGTAACGTCCGGCGCGGTGACTCCGTCCAAGACCGGCGAGGGGTGCCCCGCTGGTCTTCGAGCCGCAGGACCGGGGCAACCTCGTACCGACGGCCGCCCGCCGGACCTACTTCCGCAGCGGCACCTCGAGGTACGAGGGGTCCTCGGCCGGGGAGGAGAAGCTGAGCTTCGCCCAGCTCGGGTTGTGCTCGATGTAGAGCGGGTCCACGGTGTCCACGACCACCGCGAGCTTGTGCCCGGCCTTCACGTCGTACGCGGTGGAGAACAGGTCCAGATCCACCCCGAACGGCTTGCCCGGCGTCCGCCCGTGGAAGGTGAAGGGGGCGTGGCTGACCAGCTTGCCCATGCCGAGCGGACCCACGTCGTAGAGGTAGGCCACGGCGGTGCCGCTCTCGTGCGTGCTGGTCACCGTGGTGTGCAGCTTCGCGGTGCCCCGGATCCTCTGCGTGGTGTCGTACCGCTCGGACTGCCAGACGGACGCGAAGGCGCGCGGCAGCAGCGGCACCGAGGCCATCGGCGGGATCTTGAGGAACTGCTCCAGGGCGTTCGACAGGATGGCGATGCCGCCGTTGGCGCCGGAGTCGACGTTCGCGAAGATCCGCTTGTCGCCCTCCAGCGGGATCCGCCGGGTCGTGGACGGCACGGCCTTCCAGCTCGGGTAGCCCTCGTACCCCTCGGAGGAACGGGACTTGAGCTGGACGGGCTGCTCCTTGTCGATGCCGTTGTCCTCGCCCCGGAGGTGGTGGTCGAACCAGCGCCGGGTGTTCGTCCAGGTGTCGTTGGGCAGGCCGAGCAGGCCCAGTCCCTCCGCGGTGGCGTGGTCGCCGGGGCGGAACTCCAGGCGCTTGGGGCCGGTGAGCTTCTCGTAGAAGTCGGCGTACTGGTTGGGCGGGAAGATGCTGTCGCCCCAGGCGTTCCCCATCATGATCGCCGCGCCGTTGTCGTTGATGCGGTCGAGGTAGGTCGCGGGGGAGCGCTTCCGGCCCCAGGCCAGCAGCTCGTCCTCCTTGTCCAGCCGGGAGGCGAGGAAGTCCTCGGTGACGCGCTCGAATTCGGGGCTGGGCCTGCCGGTCACCTTGCCGAGCCCGGAGAGCAGCCCGCTGGCCTGGAGGTGCTGGGTGCGCTCGCTGTAGATGGAGTCGGTGAGGTCGGCCCAGCCGCTCATCGCGGCCACGGCCTTGATGCGCTTGTCGAAACCGGAGGCGAGCAGGGTGATGCCCGCGCCGTAGGACACTCCGGCCATGCCGATCCGGTCGGGGTCCGCCGGGGTGTTGGCCAGGGCCCAGTCGATGACCTTGGAGGCGTCGGCGATGTCCTGCGGACCGGCCACCTCGATGTTCCCGCCGGACTGCCAGAAGCCGCGCACGTTGTAACTGACCACGACGTAGCCGGAGTCGGCGAGCTTCTTCGCCTGCGCCAGGTACTCCACCTGCGGCATGCCCCAGCTGGTGGGGAGGACGATCACGGGATGGCGCTGCTTGCCGTCCGCGCCGGGCGGGGTGACCACGTTGGCCTTGAGGACCGTGCCGCCGTCGCCCTTGATGTCGACGAACCTGACCTCCGGCAGGCCCTGCGCGGACGCCGTACGGGCGGGCGCGTTACCGGGGGGCGCCGTACCGGCGGGCGCCGCACGGGCCGCGGCCGGGGCCGGCGGGGCGGCGGTGGCCGGGGCGAAGGCCGTTCCGGCGAGTACGGCTGCCGAGACGGCGCCCACCGCCGAGGTGCGGAATGCCGTGCGCGGGTGTCCCATGGCGGAGCTCCTCCCGTTGCCGCCGGCCTCGTCGCCGACGCGCGCCTGCCAAGTGACCCGACGGTAACCCCAGAGCCTTACCGTCGGTAATGGTCCCGCAAGTTACGTGAGAGTAACGATCGTTGACATCTTGATTACCCGGCGGCGTCACCCGGTTGCGGTGTGCCAGACGCCGACGTCGGAGCCGGTGTGGTCGCGGCCCGGGTGACATCGGCGACCAGCTCGACCACATCCGGGCCGTATGCCTCGGAGTTGACCACCTTCAGCAGCAGGCAGAACGTTCCGCTGCCGTGCTTGCGGGCCAACGCGGTGTGGTGCCGGGCGAGATAGCGGGCGGCGGCATGGTTGGCGTTGGAGTGCTGACCGCAGGCGAGGAAGAGCGGACGCCGGTCCTCTCCGGCGGCCACCCGCGCCAGCAGCACATGCTCGACCGCTCCGGAGACGAGGCGGTACTGCTCGTTCCCGATGGTGAACGCGCCGCGCTCCGGGCCCGGCGCGTCGTCGGTGTTCACCCGCACTCCCGGCAGCAGCGTCCGCAGGTGCGCGGCCATCCGCTGGTTCGACACCGGGCCGCCGATGCAGAATTCGGTGCGCTCCCCGAAGCCCTCCTGCACGGCGTCGTGCGCGACCACCTGCATGTGGGCGCCGCACTCCTTGATGAGGGCGGAGAGTTCCAGCAGGGCGAAGACGTCGCGCCGGGCGACACTCCAGTCCCCGCCCGCCTTGCGGTTCACCACCAGCAGGCATTCCGCGTGGTCCGGAAGCCCGAAGAACCGCTGCTTGCGGCGGAGCGTGCGCCGCCACAGGTAGGTACGGGTGCACCAGCCGATCGCCGCGGCGACGCCGGTGGCTATGACTCCGAGGACGATATTGCGCAGGTCGTCGTTCATGGCGGGGGATCGTAGCGGGGCGGGGGAGCGGTGTCGGGTGTCGGCTTCGAGGGGTCGGCTTCGGGGAGCCGCGGACCACACCCGGTCGCGGATCGGCGACTGCCGCGCACGGTGCGCCGGACGGCCCGTCGGCCCGACGGCTCGCCGTGCCGACGACTCCCGCGCGCGGGCCCCGGTTTCCTGTCCCGGAACGGGCTTCCGGCCTCCCCCCGGCGAAGTTAGGCTGCCGGACACCGTTGCCCCGTGGAGGTTATGGATGCTGCGTCGCTCCCGTCGTACCGGCCCCACCGCGCGCCCCGCACCGGCCGCCGTACGGACCGTGTCCCTGCTCGCCGCCGCCGCGGCCGTCCTCTCCGTCACCGCCGCCGCTCCGCCGGGGCCGCCGGACACCGCCCCCGGGGGCTCCGGGCACCGGGCCGGGCCTGCCGCGGCCCCGCCCAAGTCGCCCGTCGCGGTGGGCCACGGAGGCGCCGTCTCCAGCGTCGACCCGGATGCCTCGGCGGCCGGAATCGAGGTGCTGAGGAAGGGCGGAAACGCGGTCGACGCCGCCGTGGCGACCGCAGCCGCGCTGGGCGTCACCGAGCCCTACTCGGCCGGGGTCGGCGGCGGCGGGTTCTTCGTCCACTACGACGCGAAGCGCCGCACGGTGCAGACCATCGACGGCCGCGAAACCGCCCCCCGCAGCGCGGGGAAGGACCTCTTCCTGGAGGACGGCAAGCCGGTCCCGTTCGCCGAGGCCGTCACCAGCGGCCTCGGCGTCGGCACCCCGGGCACCCCCGCCACCTGGGACGCGGCGCTGAAGGCCTGGGGCAGCAGATCCCTCGGCCAGGTGCTGAAACCGGCGGAACGGCTCGCCCGCGACGGCTTCACGGTCGACCGGACCTTCCGGCAGCAGACCGCGGACAACGAGGCCCGCTTCCGGGACTTCCCGGCCAGCGCCGAACTCTTCCTGCCCGGCGGGAAACTCCCGGAGATCGGCTCGACCTTCACCAACAAGGACTTGGCCCGCACCTACGCCGGCCTGCGCGCAGAGGGAATCGGCCCGTTCTACCGGGGAGCGGCGGCCCGCGACATCGTCCGGACCGTCCGCAAGCCTCCTGTCGCCCCGGGTGCCGGCCGCGTGGTCCGGCCCGGCGGCCTGACGGCCGCCGACCTCCGGTCGTACGCACCCAAGCGCCAGGCGCCCAGCCGCACTGCCTACCGCGGGCTCGACGTCTACGGCATGGCGCCCTCCTCGTCCGGCGGGACCACCGTCGGCGAGGCGCTCAACATGCTGGAGCGCACCGATGTCTCCCGGCTCGGCGAACGGGACTATCTCCACCGCTACATCGAGGCCAGCCGGATCGCGTTCGCCGACCGCGGCCGCTGGGTCGGCGACCCGGCCTTCGAGGACGTGCCGGCCCGGCAGCTGCTCTCCCAGCGCTACGCCGACTCGCGCGCCTGCCTGATCAAGGAGGACGCGGCCCTGACGAGCCCGGTCGCCCCCGGCGACCCGCGCCACCCCGGCCGCGGCTGCGACAGCCGCGGCACCGCCGCCCCGACCACCTACGAAGGGGAGAACACCACGCATCTGACGGTCGCCGACAAGTGGGGCAACGTCGTCGCCTACACCCTCACCATCGAGCAGACCGGCGGCAGCGGCATCACCGTGCCCGGCCGCGGCTTCCTGCTCAACAACGAGCTCACCGACTTCTCGTTCGCGCCCGCGAACCCGGCAGTCCACGACCCGAACCTGCCCGGCCCGGGCAAGCGGCCCCGCTCCTCGATGTCCCCGACGATCCTGCTCGACCACGGCAGGCCGGTGCTGGCCCTCGGCTCCCCGGGCGGCGCGACGATCATCACCACCGTGCTCCAGACGCTGACCAACCACCTGGACCGCGGCATGCCCCTCGTGGACGCCATCGCCGCACCCCGGGCCAGCCAGCGCAATGCGGAGACCACCGAACTCGAACCGGGCCTCTGGACCAGCCCGGTGCGCGGCCGGCTCGAAGCACTGGGCCACCGGTTCAAGCAGAACCCGGAGATCGGCGCCGCCACCGGCGTCCAGCGCCTGCCCGACGGCCGCTGGCTCGCGGCAGCGGAGAGGGAACGCCGCGGCGGGGGAGCCGCGATGGTGGTGCGTCCGGCGGGGTAGGCGTTCGCGGTCGCAGGGGTCGGCGGGCGTGGTGGTGCTCGCGGTCGATGCCCGGACTGCCGCCCGCGCAGGGCAGCGCGCGTAGGCGCGCGGCACCTCATTGGTGACAGCATTGCGTGTCCCACAAGGTCGGCGTCCACGAACCGCATTCAGGAGGGAGTTGCCCTTTTTGCCGACATCCGGTGGACGATCTCCCCAGCACGCTGTCGCAGCGCCGGAACCAGTAGGAGGTTGTCCCCACGCTCTGCACTCTGGAGGAGTTCGGTGATGACCACGAGTTCCGCGAAGCGCCCCGCATCGGTGTCCAGAGTCTCCGCCAACTCCTGCCGTACGCGGGCGGCGGTCTCGGGGGCTGCGAGGCTGTACGCGTGCAGGAGCGCGGCGTCGTATCCGGTTGGCGCGAGGCCCCACCCCTCCCAGTCGAGGATGCTGAGGCACGGGCCGGTGAGGTTGGCCCAGTGGAGGTCGCCGTGTGCGGTGGACCAGGCGCTTGGCACGGTCGGCACGTCCAGGCCGACGAAGGAGAGATACTTCGGCATGGCTCGGTCCAGGTACGCCTGACGCACGGCTACGCGCTCGGTCCGTACGGAGGAGAGTTCGCCAAGCGCCGTGCGCAGGTCCGCCCACCATGTAGTGGTGAGCTGCGGCGCCGTCGCGAGCGCTGTGGCGGAGGCGATCGTTTTGCTGGCGGCGCGTCCGTACAGCTCGGCTCGGTATGCGTTGTCCGCCTCCACCCACTCCCGTACGAGATGCAGTGGGGGGCGGGGGATGGCTCGTGGCAGGGCCCGTTCGGCGTCCTCGGGACCGGTCCACAGCTTCCCACCGACGTTCTTCACCGGACCATGGACGACACGCAGCCATCCTGGCCCGTAGGGTCCGGTGACGGGCTTTCCCAGAGTCCGTCCTTGCCATCCCCATGCCTCGCCCGGCTGGCCAGTGATGTCAGTTGCCGTCGCTAGGACTCTGCTTGCCATGGCGTGTGCCGTGCGCATACGGGCTACCAACTCGGGATCGTCAGGTTCCGAGAACATCGATCACCTTTCGCAAGTGGCTGGGGGAGAGGGGCGCCCGGGCAGCGGCGCTCACGGCGTCGGCCCAATGTGCCGGGCTGCTCGCTGAAACTAGAACGCGTGACACATGAGGTGCTGACAGAGCGACCATCAGCGCGGCTTGGGCCGCAGATGCCGAGGGGGCGATCAGCCTCACCAACTCCGTAGTCATCAGTTCGATCAGTGCGCCGCCACCGAATGGCGCGGATGCGAAGACGTCGAGTCCTGCCTCCTGTGCCTCACACAGAGAACCACGACCGTCGAGTGCCTCCGCCACCACACTGAGATGGACGAGAGAGAGCGGAAACTGCACAGCTCGCAAGCGGTGTTGCGGACCTCCTACTTTCACTGCCACTTCGGTGAGTTCGGAGACAGTGAACAGCCCGCTCGACAGCCCCGACCAGGTGGCTACTCCATAGCCAGCGACCAGACCGGAGTCTGCCGCGCTCTCCAATTCCTCGAACACGTCGGACAGCACCCATAGCAGGGACTTCCGGTCCCTGGCTCCGTGTTCCGGGTTGTGTACGAAGACCAATTGCGGCGCGCGGCCGAGGCGGGCGACGCTGCGAGCAAGCTGCCAGGCGGCATATGAGCGGTTGAGGCAGTGGCGCTCATTCCCGCCACTCGGCAGGACGCCGGCGGCGTATGCTGCCTGCCGATCCGAAGGCGGTACGAAGCCGACCTTGGTCGACACACCGACCTGTGGATGCGCGTCAAGCACTAGCTGCAGGTGCGCTTCGGCCGCACCTTGAGCGTAGTTCGGTGCCGTGTCGATCCACCCCACTCCCGCGGCCAGGGCAGCAGACACAGAACTGCCCACGCTACGGCAACGGTATGTTCCAGCCCCCAGCTTCGCGATCATCCGGTCCGCTCCACGACTGCCACGTTGCCGTCCACCAGTTCACTCACGAGGAGCGCCGCCTGACCGATACGGAGGCCGGCATCTTCGGCGAGGGAGTCCAAGCGATGACGCTCACCGTCGAGGAGACGGGTCAGAAGCGGCCTTGCCTGGGCGGAGACCGTCCACTCCTCACCGCCCGCAGTCAGGACCGTATTGCCCTCCTCGTCGCTGCCGATAAGAGCCCGAGCGGTCACCAGGCGCACAGTGAGGCTGGGGTCGGGCGGGATGCCCTCCACGTAGGGCAGAGAGGGGACGAGGCGGGCCCGCTCGGTGGCGTCTCGTACGGCGAAGAAGCGGTCCAAGAGGTCGCTGTCGCCGAACTCCTTCATGACGAGATCACGCAGCGACCGCATGAGGTCGGCCTTCTCCTCCTCGGTCCCGAAGCGGGGCAGGTCGCTGCGCACACAAAGCTCTCGACGTAAGTCCTCGGAGAGCCAACGGAGGAGATCGGCGCCGGTCGCGGTCTGCATGCCGCAGGTGAGGTGGAGAGAATGGACCCCTTCCGATGCTGCCACCGCGTGCCACCAACCGCGCGGAAGGTACAGCATGTCCCCCGCGTTCAGTACCAGTTCGATGATCGGCTCGTTCGGCGGTGGTTCAGGAACGTCCGTGTCGCGGTGGAGTGGGGCCTGCCGGGTGGGTCCGTAGATGCGCCATCGCTTGGCGCCGTCGATCTGGAGAACGAGTACGTCGTGATCGTCCCAGTGCACCCCGAACCCCTCCTTGGGAGTCCAGGAGGCGTAGGCGTTGACTTGGATGCCGGTGTGCAGGTGTCGCTCCAGCGCCTGGGCGAGGCGGCCGATGCCCGGGTGCAGTTCATCGACGGCGTCGAGGACAAGGGTGGCGCCCTCTGCGAGGTGCCGGTGCAGTTCAGCGGGCTTGAGCTGCTGCCACACGGTGTTTCGACGGGTGGTGACAGGCACGGTGTAGGCGTGTTGGGGCAGAGCCTCGCCGTCTACAGACAGGCGTAGGCGCGGTGGTTCGAGGCGGTGATGGGTGAGCAGGGTGTTCAGGTCGCTCCAGTCGAGCAGGCCGCCGAAGCGGCCGGGCTCGCCAGGGAAGTGGCGGTACGCGCGGCCGTACACCTGGGCGAGGAAGTCCTCGCCCAGGTGCGCGACCACCGGAGGTACAACGGTGGTCATCGGTGGCGCCTTTCTCAGTCGTTGCCGTCGGAGCGGCCGGTTGAACCGCCGTCCGAGGGCTGCTCGGCCCGCGAACGCGCGGCAGCGATCCGGCGACGAGCGACCAGCAGGCCGTCACCCTCCTGACTGCTGGTGGCGGTCAAGTTTTGCTGGGACATATCTGTTCTCCTTCTTTATCTGCGAGAGCGCGCAGGTTGCCCGCCCTCGGGACTGGGGTGTTCCCCGCGTAGAAGGCCTGTTGCGGCCCGGCAAGGAGCACCATTACCTGACTCCGGAATGCGTTCTCCGGGGTCAGGCAGTCTGTCGGGGAAAGCCGACTAGCGGACTATCTCTTGGACTCGAAGCGAACAAGCGTTGGAATGCCGGTCCGAATGAGTACTCGTTCTCATCCGGAGCGGGCGACGCCTGATCCTGTGGAGGTGAACAGGTGCCGATCTCGAACCAGACGGAGTTGCCATTCAAGGTCGACCGCCAGCCCCACGCTTGCGCAAGCATGGCAACCAACTGCAACCCGCGCCCGCTCTCTGCCTCCAGGTCGGACGACACTGGCAATGGGATATGGCTCCGTCCGGGGTCGTCGACCTCCACCCTCAAACGGGCACCGTCCCAGTTCACCGTTACCTGGCAGCCCTCCCGAACGTGAACGACGGAGTTCGCGATTACCTCACCGGCCAACAGTTCGACCGTCTCTACGATGTCTTGCGTAAGCGGGAGGCGCCAGCTGCGGACAATTGAGACCACCCGACGACGGGCAGCGGGCACGGCAGCTATGTCCGAGAGGACATGGACGGTCGATGTCTTCGAAGCGTGTGTTCGGTACGACATGGAGGGCGAACCTTCCTAGCTGCGTGCGTCGGAGTTCCACACAACCGCCCACAGCCGACGCCGCCCAGAGCACAATGGATGCAACAGTGCGGCAACCATGCGTCATCCCCCTTCCTGACTTGGGGAGTCGCGCAGCCGCAAGTCCCCTGCAAAGCAGGCGAACCGGGGAGATCGCGCTATGGCGCACCACCGCAACGGCTTGGCAGCGCGTCGCCGAACCGTGGGTCTCACTCAGGAGGCTCTCGCAGAGCACATGGGGGTGGACCGCTCCACCGTCACCCGCTGGGAGTCCGGTCGAACCACCCCGCAACCTTGGCTACGGCCTCGCCTCGCCCGCCTCCTCCGCGTGAACGCAGATGGTCTGAACGATCTGCTCACCGTGCACTCGTCGGGTGAGCCTCAGGGACAGGACGCTCTCGACTACGCGATGCTTCACCCGAGCCGTGTCGATCTCCCCGCCGTTGCGACACTCCGCGCCCGCTTCGGCGAGTGCGCCGAGCGCTACGACCGATTTCCCTCCGCCGGCCTCATCGCAGAAGCCGCGGGGCACCTGAACCGCATCGCCCACCTTGCCGCCGATGCCACACGCGGGCGTGTTCAACGAGAACTCCATGCCTTGCGCGCCGACGCCTGCACCCTCATGGGCCAACTCGTCTGGGACGCATCCCAGCGGCGCGACCACACCACGGCGAAGTCGTACTACGAACAGAGCGCCGACCTCGCTCGATATCTGCGCGACACGACTCTTGAGGCTCACGCCTTGCTACGCACCTGCTACGTCGCCCTGTACGGCGCCCGTGACACACGCGCCGGACTCGCGCTCGCCGAGTCTGCAGCTGAGAAGGCCGCGCCGACGAGCCCCGCACTGTCCGGACTGGCGCTCCTGCACGTCGCCGAGGCCCACGCGATGCTCCGGTCCAGTGCCGACTGCGAGAGGGCCTTGTCCAGAGCGGAACGTCAGCTGGCCCGAGCGGACGGAAGTGATGCTGCCGCCGACCTGGTGTCCCCGACACAGTTCGGTCGCATTGCCGGTTCCTGCTATCTGTCCCTTGGGGACCATCAGCGTGCACAGACCCTGCTGACTGGTACGGCGGAGAAACTCCGAGACAGGCGAAAGTCGCGCGCGATCGTGCTGGGGAACCTTACGCTCGCCCGAATCCGTCAACGCGAAGTCGAAGCAGCGGTGGTCAGCCTCGCTGAGGCCATCACCGAGTTGGAGGCCACACGCGGGGGTGGAGGCATGAATGTCGTCTTCGGAGCCGCACGCGAACTGCTTCCCTGGCGGCAGGAACCCTTCGTCGTCGAGGTGCACGACCGCTTACTGGCTCTGATGACAGTGGCGTAGAAAGAGAAGGAGACGCCGGTGGCAGCAACCTCGCTGAACCAGACAAAACAAGCCGCACGCACCCGGGTATGGGACGTTCTCACCGCCGCCGATGCGGTCCACGATGCCTCCGTGCACGGCCGCATCCCGAACTTCAAGGGTGCCGAGGAGGCCGCTGCCCGTCTGGCAGCGCTGCCCGCTTGGCAGCGCGCCGGCACCATCAAGGCCGTCCCGGACAAGGCCCAGCTTCCGGTGCGTGCGCGGGCACTGGAGGAGGGGAGGACCGTCTACATGGCCGTGCCGAAACTCGCCACCCGCGAACCCTTCTACCTTCTCGACCCGGCCGTGCTCACCGTCCCGCCCCAAGAGGCTGCCGTCAGCCGGACCGCCGCCGTCATCGCCCCCACCGTCGAGGTCAATGCCCTCCGGCCGCTGGACCTGATCGTCCTCGGCAGCGTCGCCGTCGACCGGGACGGCGCCCGTATCGGCAAGGGCGCCGGGTACTCGGACATCGAATTCGCCCTGCTCACCGAGGCCGGTCTGGTCACCCCGGCGACCGTGGTCGTCACCACGGTCCATGGGCTCCAGGTGACCGAGGACCCGATCCCCACCAGCGAGCACGATGTGGGCGTCGACCTCATCGTCACCCCGGACGAGACCATCGTCTGCCCGAACCCGCACCGTCCGTCCGGTATCCATTGGGCGGACCTCACGCCGGAGCGGATCGCCGCGATTCCCGCGCTCGCGGCACGGCACCTCGGTCGATGAGGGCGCAGGCTCCGGAACGTCGGCTCACAGCGCAGTGAGCACCCGCGGCCCGTCGTCCGTGATGGCGACCGTGTGTTCCGCGTGGGCCGCTCGTGAGCCGTCCGTGGTCAGCAGGGTCCAGCCGTCGGCGCCGGTGCGGTAGTCGTCGAGGCCGCCGGCCAGGAGCATCGGTTCGATCGCCAGCACCATGCCGTGCCGCAGCGGCATTCCGCGGCCGGGGCGGCCCTCGTTGGGGACGGGCGGGTCCTCGTGCATCCGGCGCCCGATGCCGTGGCCGCCGTAGTCGGCCATGATGCCGTAGCCCGCGTCACGGCAGACCCGGCCGACGGCATGGGAGATGTCGCCGATCCGGGCGCCGGGGACGGCCGCCGCGATGCCGGCCTCCAGGGCCGCCTCCGCCGTGGCGATCAGCCGCAGGTCGTCCGGGCGCGGGGTGCCGACGGTGAAGCTGACCGCCGCGTCGCCCGCCCAGCCGTCCACGACCGCCCCGCAGTCCACGCTCACCAGGTCGCCGTCGCGCAACCGCTGGTCGGACGGGATGCCGTGCACGATCGCGTCGTTGACGGAGATGCACACGACGGCGGGAAAGGGCGTCGGGGCGAAGTGCGGGCGGTAGCCGAGGAACGGGGAGCTCGCACCCGCGTCGCGCAGCACCCCGCGGGCGACCTCGTCCAGTTCCCGGGGGGACACCCCGACCTCCGCGGCGCCCCGCACCGCGTCCAGCGCCTCCGCCACCACGCGCCCGGTCGCGCGCATGGCGTCCAGCGCCGTGTCCGTCTTGATCTCCACCATGGGTCGGCCTCCTTGCTCCAATTCTTATACCGGTATTAGTATCACGGTCATGGTCCGTACCCCTCTCACTCCCGAAGAGCGCGAACGCGGTGAACGGCTCGGCGCGTTGCTGCGCGAGGCCCGCGGCGAGCGCAGCATGGTGCAGGTCGCCGCGGCGGCCGGGCTCTCCGCGGAGACCCTCCGCAAGATCGAGACGGGGCGGGCTCCGACCCCCGCGTTCTTCACCGTCGCCGCGCTGGCCGGCGCCCTCGGCCTCTCCCTGGACGAGCTGATGGGGCGGTGTGTGCCGGTGGCCGCCCCCGGGTGACGGGGGAGCGATGGGGGAGAGTGGTCCCATGACCCCGGAAGAACTGGGCCGCAGCCCCTACGTCAGCCTCGTCACCCACCGGCGGAACGGCACTCCCGTCCCCGCCCCCGTCTGGGCGGTGGCGGACGGCGGTGAGCTCTTCGTCTGGACCCGCAGCGATTCCGGAAAGGTGAAGCGCATCCGCAACAGCGGGCGGGTGCGGGTCACCGTCTGCGATGTGCGCGGCCGGGTCCCGGAGGGCGCGCCGTATGCGGAGGGCGAGGCGAGGCTCCTCGACGCCGCGGGCCTGCGCCGGGTCCGCAAGCTGCTCGCGCGCAAGTACGGCTGGCGCTTCCGGTTCGTCGACGGCGGAGGGGCGCTCGTCCGTCTCGGCAAGCGGCCGCACACGGCCATCGCCATCACGTTCTGAGGCCGGCCCTCCGGGCGTCGCGCCGTCACCTCCCGGAGGCCGCTCCGCACGGCGATCGCCGTCGTGCTCCGAGGGGCCTGCGGCCGGTGTCCCGCCGCGCCCGGCGCCGCCCGCACCTCAGCCCCCACGGCCATCGCCCGTACGTTCCGACGTCACGGGTTCTGCGGACCCCCGTGCGCTGCACGAAAACTGTCCGTAGCATGCCTGTCACTCTCGCCTGACGTGGCGGGTGTCGAATGCCGGCAGACCTCGTGGCCGTCGTCGGCCCGGGGAGGAGGGGCAGGCAATGCGGGACAGACAACTCCCCGACCCCGTGGCCGAGTTCGCGGACTATCTGCGCCGACTCCTGGACGCGCTGGATCCGGAAACCGGCTGGTACGGAGTCTTCGCCCAGCGCGACCCCGAGGGGGTGCGGGCCTGTCTGGCCGGCTCCGAGGTGCTGCCCTGGGACGTGGTCGACGCCCTCCTCCAGGACCTCGCCGTCCGGCACGGCGAGATGTCCGCCGAGCAGCAGCGCCCGCTGGCCGAGCGGCTGCACCGCGCGTCGGTCGCCGCGCACGACCGCCGGGAGGGCGGCCGGGACGCGCTGCTCGACCGGTTGGACGTGATGAGCCGGGAGCAGCAGTACGCCGGGGCCCGCGAGCGGGAGTTGGCCGACGAGCTCACGGCGCGCGGCGGCTCCCCGTCCGACGGCGACGGGCTGGCCACGGATCTCGCCTGGGCCCGGGACGACCACGAACGGGCCGCCGCCCGCTGCGCGGAGCTGCGCAGCCGGCTCGCGGTGCTGGACGAGGCCATCCATCCGCCGGGCGAGGGGCCGCTGGGCTTCGGGACGGGCCATGAGGACGCCGGGTACCCCGGGTTCCTGGAGCACCACGGGTTCGGCGGGCCGGAAGGGACGGGCCCCGGTCCCGCGGCAGCCGGCCCGGCTGGGGCCGGTGGGCCGGAGCGCGGCGCGGACCCGGCCCGGGACCCGGGCCGCGTCGAGAGACCGGGTGCGGTGGAGAGACCGGGTGCGGGCGCGAGCGCGGGCGGGCCCTTGCGGGGCGCGCGGTTCGCGGGGCTGGTCGAGCCGGCCGTGCCCGCGGAGGGGCCGGAACCCGCCGCACGCGCCCCGGAGCCCGCCGCGGACAGCGGCCCCGAGGCTGCCGGAGCCTCCCGTTCCCCCCTGGACGCCGCCACGGCAGCCGCGCGTTCCACCAGCGAGACCGTGGTCCGGCTCGCCGCCCTCCGTGCCGCGGGCAGCGGCGGCGCGGCGTACGTCGTCCTGTGCGAGGCCGCGGCCGGGCCTCCCGAGCAGTTGCCGTCGCTGTTCGCCGCGCTGGAGGGCGCCGGGCTCGCCGCCGACGTCGCCACCCTCCTCTGGGAGGCGGCCTGTCTGCCGCCGTCCGCCCTCGCCGCCGCGGCCGGAGCGCTCTCCGGCGCGGGCCGCACCGCGGACTGCGGCGCCCTGCTGCGGCAGGCCGTGGCCCGCCCGCCGGCCGAGGTCGCGGAGATCGCCCTCGCGCTGCTCGCCGCCGACCGCTCGACCGAGTCCGACGTCCTGCTCACCGCGCTGCTGCGGACCCGGACCCCCGAGGAGGCGGTGCGCGTGGCGGAGAGCGAGCCGGGGAAGCTCGTCCCCCTGCTGCTCGGTACCGCCCGCCGGATCTCCCGGCACTGCCGCCGGGACCTCGCCCACGCGCTCCGGATCGCGGGGGCGCCCGGCGCTCCGAAAACCGTCTGACGGGGCGTCGCGGTACGTCCGATGTGGCCCGTTGCGGTACGAAACTTGATCGACTGCGCTGGTGGACGGCGATGGTCTTGCCACGGTGCGTGACGGGGCTTACGTTCTCCATCTACGTTCGTGTCTACGTGCGTAGAGGCTCTCTGACGTCCGCGGGGGAGCGGGGCGACGCCGCCCCGTACAGCGCAGTGAAGGAGCAGCTCATGGCCCATGTCGTCCGCGCCGCACTGGTACAGGCCTCCTGGACCGGCGATACCGAGTCCATGATCGCGAAGCATGAGGAGCATGCCCGCGAGGCCGCCCGGCAGGGCGCCCAGGTGATCGGCTTCCAAGAGGTCTTCAACGCCCCGTACTTCTGCCAGGTGCAGGAACCCGAGCACTACCGCTGGGCGGAACCGGTGCCCGACGGCCCCACCGTCCGCCGGATGCAGACCCTCGCCCGCGAGACGGGCATGGTGATCGTCGTGCCCGTCTTCGAGGTCGAGCAGTCCGGCTTCTACTACAACACCGCCGCCGTCATCGACGCCGACGGCAGCGTCCTCGGCACCTACCGCAAGCACCACATCCCCCAGGTCAAGGGCTTCTGGGAGAAGTACTACTTCAAGCCCGGCAACCAGGGCTGGCCCGTCTTCGACACCGCCGTCGGCAAGGTCGGCGTCTACATCTGCTACGACCGCCACTTCCCCGAGGGCTGGCGGCAGCTCGGCCTGAACGGCGCCCAGCTCGTCTACAACCCGTCCGCCACCTCCCGCGGTCTCTCCGCCTACCTCTGGCAGCTCGAACAGCCCGCCGCCGCCGTCGCCAACGAGTACTTCATCGCCGCGATCAACCGGGTCGGGCAGGAGGAGTACGGCGACAACGACTTCTACGGCACGAGCTACTTCGTCGACCCGCGCGGCCAGTTCGTCGGCGACACCGCCAGCGACAAGGAGGAGGAACTCGTCGTCCGGGACCTCGACTTCGGCCTGATCGACGAGGTCCGGCAGCAGTGGGCCTTCTACCGCGACCGCCGCCCCGACGCGTACGAGGGGCTGGTGCAGCCGTGACCGCCGGACCTCCCTCCTCCCCGCACCAGGCGCTGCTGGGCCGCCACCGGTCCGTCATGCCCGACTGGCTCGCCCTCTACTACCGCGACCCCCTGGAGATCACCCACGGCGAGGGCCGCCACGTCTGGGACGCCGACGGCAACCGCTACCTCGACTTCTTCGGCGGCATCCTCACCACCATGACCGCCCACGCCCTGCCCGAGGTCACCAAGGCCGTCAGCGAGCAGGCCGGGCGCATCATCCACAGCTCCACCCTCTACCTCAACCGCCCCATGGTGGACCTGGCCGAACGCATCGCCGCGCTCTCCGGAATCCCGGACGCCCGGGTCTTCTTCACCACCTCCGGCACCGAGGCGAACGACGCCGCGCTGCTGCTCGCCACCGCGTACCGCCGGTCGAACCAGATCCTGGCGATGCGCAACAGCTACCACGGGCGCTCCTTCTCCACCGTCGGCATCACCGGCAACTCCAGCTGGTCGCCCACCACCCTGTCCCCGCTCCAGACGCTCTACCTGCACGGCGGCATCCGCACCCGGGGCCCGTTCGCGGAGCTGTCGGACGCGGAGTTCATCGCGGCGTGCGTCGCCGACCTGGAGGACATGCTCGCGCAGGTCCAGCACGGCTCGGTGGCCGCGCTGATCGCCGAACCGGTGCAGGGCGTCGGCGGGTTCACCGCACCGCCCGACGGCCTGTTCGCGGCCTTCCGCGACGTCCTCCAGCGGCAGGGCATCCTCTGGATCTCCGACGAGGTGCAGACCGGCTGGGGCCGGACCGGCGAGCACTTCTGGGGCTGGCAGGCCCACGGCGCCTCGGGACCGCCCGACATGCTGACCTTCGCCAAGGGCATCGGCAACGGCATGTCCATCGGCGGCGTCGTCGCCCGTGCCGAGGTGATGAACAGCCTGGACGCCAACTCCATCTCCACCTTCGGCGGCAGCCCCGTCACCATGGCCGCGGGCCTCGCCAACCTCACCTACCTGCTGGAACACGACCTCCAGGGCAACGCCCGGCGCGTCGGCGGACTCCTCATCGAGCGGCTGCGGGCCGTCGCGGCGGGGCTCCCCGTCGTACGGGAGGTCCGCGGCCGGGGCCTGATGATCGGCCTCGAACTGACCGACATCGACGGCGCGCCGTCGGCCCACGCCGCCGGGCTCGCCCTCGAATACGCCCGGGAGAACGGCCTGCTCATCGGCAAGGGCGGCCGTGAGGGCCACAGCTTGCGCGTCGCCCCGCCGCTCAGCCTGAGCGTCGCCGAGGCCGAGGAGGGCGCCGCCCTGCTCGAGGACGCGCTGCGCCGGGTGCAGGCCGACATGGAGAAGGAGCGCCGGCCATGACGGGCGCGGACGCCCGGCGTGCGGCGGGCGATGGCCGGGCCCGGACGCTCCCTCCGGCCCGGACACTCGCTCCTGCCCGGACACTTCCTCCGGCCGGGGCGCACCACCCGGCCGATCCGATCCCGGAAGCGAAAGGACGGCAGCCATGACGCGCACCGTCATCCGCAACGGCCTCGTCATCACCGCGGCCGAGGAAATCCACGCCGACCTCCTCGTCGAGGACGGCCGCATCGCCGCCCTCGCCGCCCAAGGCAACGAGTTCGCCCAGGGCTGGACCGCCGACCGGACGATCGACGCCACCGGCAAGTACGTCATCCCGGGCGGCGTGGACGCCCACACCCACATGGAGCTGCCCTTCGGCGGCACCTTCGCCTCCGACACCTTCGAGACCGGCACCCGGGCAGCGGCCTGGGGCGGCACCACGACCATCGTCGACTTCGCGGTGCAGACCAAGGGCCACAGCCTGCGGGAAGGGCTCGACGCCTGGTACGCGAAGGCCGACGCGAACTGCGCGATCGACTACGGCTTCCACATGATCCTCTCCGACGTCAACGACGGCACGTTGAAGGAGATGGACCTGCTGGTCGCCGAGGGGATCACCTCGTTCAAGCTCTTCATGGCTTATCCCGGGGTGTTCTACAGCGACGACGGGCAGATCCTGCGGGCGATGCAGCGCGCGGAGTCCAACAGCGGGCTGATCATGATGCACGCCGAGAACGGCATCGCGATCGACGTCCTCGTCGAACAGGCCCTCGCGGCGGGACGCACCGACCCGCGGTACCACGGCGAGGTGCGCAAGGTGCTGCTGGAGGCGGAGGCCACGCACCGGGCCATCCAGCTGGCCCGGGTGGCGGGGGCGCCGCTGTACGTGGTGCACGTCTCCGCCGAGGAGGCGGTCGCGGAGCTGGCGCGCGCCCGGGACATGGGGCTGCCCGTCTTCGGCGAGACCTGTCCGCAGTACCTCTTCCTGTCCACCGACAACCTCGCCGAGCCGGACTTCGGGGGCGCCAAGTACGTGTGCAGCACGCCCCTGCGGCCCCGGGAACACCAGGCCGCCCTCTGGCGGGGCCTGCGGACCGACGACCTCCAGGTGGTCTCCACCGACCACTGCCCGTTCTGCTTCTCGGGCCAGAAGGAGCTGGGCCGCGGCGACTTCTCCAAGATCCCGAACGGGCTGCCCGGCGTCGAGAACCGCATGGACCTGCTGCACCAGGCCGTCGTCGACGGGCACATCTCCCGCCGCCGCTGGATCGAGATCGCCTGCGCCGCCCCGGCCCGGATGTTCGGGCTCCACGGGCGCAAGGGCACGCTCGCCCCGGGCGCCGACGCCGATGTGGTCGTCTACGACCCGCACGCCGAGCAGACCATCTCCGCCGAGACCCACCACATGAACGTCGACTACTCGGCGTACGAGGGCAAGCGGATCACCGGCCGGGTGGAGACCGTGCTCTCCCGCGGCGAACCGGTCATCACCGAGCGGGAGTTCACCGGCCGTGCCGGACACGGCCAGTACGTACCGCGCGGCACCTGCCAGTACGTGGACTAGCGGCCCCCGCACGAAACCGTCCGGACCCGACCGGGCGGCCCCCCCGCCGGGGCCGAACCTCGGGACCGGGCCGTACCCCGAACAGGGCAACACCGATCAAGGGCAACACCGATCAGGGCAAGACACCGATCAGGGCAGTACCCCGAACAGGAGCAGCTGTGCCCATGGACTTCGGACTCGTTCTGCAGACCGACCCGCCCGCCTCGTCCGTCGTCAGCCTGATGCGCCGCGCCGAGCGCAACGGCTTCAGCCACGGCTGGACCTTCGACTCGGCGGTGCTGTGGCAGGAACCCTTCGTCATCTACAGCCAGATCCTCGAACACACCGAGCGGATGACCGTCGGCCCGATGGTCACCAACCCGGGAACCCGCACCTGGGAGGTGACCGCGTCGACGTTCGCCACCCTCAACGACATGTTCGGCAACCGCACCGTCTGCGGCATCGGCCGCGGGGACTCCGCCATGCGGGTGGCCGGCCGGCCCCCCAACACCCTCGCCCGGCTGGGGGAGTCCATGTCCGTCATCCGCGACCTCGCCGAGGGGCGGGAAGCGGTCGTCGGCGGAACACCGCTGCGCATCCCCTGGGTGAAGGACGGGAAGCTGCCGGTCTGGATGGCGGCCTACGGCCCCAAGGCCCTCGCCCTCGCCGGGCAGCAGGCGGACGGCTTCATCCTGCAGCTCGCCGATCCGTTCCTGACGGAGTGGATGATCCGGGCCGTGCGCACCGCGGCCGAGGAGGCCGGACGCGACCCGGACTCCCTGACCATGTGCGTGGCCGCGCCCGCCTACGTGGGTAACGACCTGGCCCACGCCCGGGAGCAGTGCCGCTGGTTCGGCGGCATGGTCGGCAACCACGTGGCCGACCTGGTCTCCCGCTACGGCGAGCACTCCGGCCTGGTGCCCGAGGCCCTCACCGAGTACATCAAGGCCCGCGAGGGCTACGACTACAGCCACCACGGCCGGACCGGGAACCCGGACACCGCCTTCGTCCCCGACGAGATCGTGGACCGCTTCTGTCTGCTCGGCCCGCCACAGGCGCACATCGAGCAGCTCCGGGCCCTGCGGGATCTGGGCGTCGACCAGTTCGCGCTGTACGCCATGCACGACGCCAAGGAGGCCACCATCGACGCCTACGGCGAGCAGGTGATCCCGGCCCTCAACGGCTGAGCGCGGCGTCGCCCGCGAGACGGGTGCCCGCAGCGCCGTGGAGGTCCCGGCGGGGGCACGGCAGCCGGGCGCCCACAGGCCCCCTCCTGGACATACGGGAGGGGGCCTGCGGCGTTTCGGCGTATGCGCGCTACGCGGGGAATTCCCCGGCCTGCACACCGGTAACGAACGCGGACCACGCGGCGGGCTCGAACATCAGGGCCGGGCCTTCCGGGTCCTTGCTGTCCCGGACGGGAACGGTGCCGTGGGCGCTGACGTGCGCCGGGGACCACTCCACACAGTCGCCGCCGTCTTGGCTGCTGTAGCTGGACTTGACCCAAGGGTGAGTCAGGGGAATCACGATGCCTCCATAAGCTTTCGGATCATGTGGGCCGACGCGTCACGCGAGAGTGCTGAAGCGGTGAGTACATCGTAAGACCGTGAGAGGTGACGCACCGTGGAGGGATCTTCGATGATCGTTCCTGATCTGATGCCCTCGGTGTAGATCACGGGCGGGCCGTCTGCGGTGGTCAGAATGGACATGGAGCCGTCCATGAGACCGTGCGTCTCAGCACATAGTGGCATCACCTGTAGCACGGTGGTTCGCCGGGAACCGTGGGCGAGCAATGCGGAGAGCTGTTCCCGCATCACATCGGGGCTCCCGACATTCCGCAGAAGTACGGACTCGCAGATGACTACGGAGAAGTCCGGCGGGGAATTGCCCTTGAGTACTTCTTGTCGCGCCATTCGTGCCCGGACCAGTGTCGCCACTTCGTCATCACTGGCACGCGGGTCACCTTCCCGGAGAAGTGCCCGCGCGTATGGCGCTGTCTGAAGGAGGCCAGGCACCACCGTGGGCGACCATGCCGAAATGCTGACGGCCTTTGGCTCCAGCTCAATCCGTCGGCGGGAGTGCACCGGGAACGACTGGGCGGTGATCTCCTCATATAGGCGTTTGAACAGTCCGTCCGTCGAAAAGACCTGGTCCAGCCGGGCGGGAAGGCCGGACGGGATGGGGCCCATGCACGTTTCAACGCGGCTGATTGCGCTCTTTGATGTGCTGGCCAGCTTGGCCAGTTGAGTCTGATTCAGGGGCCCTGGTGGGTACAGCTCCCGGTGGCTCCGGCACTCTTCCGCGAACTGTCGACGCGGGTCGTATGCGCCCTCGGCGCCCCCTGTTGCTTCTCCGTTAGAGTTCATAACTCCCCCTGACCATTGACCTGGTCACGTGCGGTCGTTGCGTCATTTAGGCCGGTCAACGGCGTACGCATATGTCGGCCTGACCAACACCCAGGTTGGGCGCTGAATCTCTCCTCACAGTACCGATTCCTACCCCACTCTTGTCACCAATCAGCTGCACACAGTGAGGGATTCGGATGACTGATCGAAAAGCTGCAGCGTCCGCCGACGTCGTGATCCCGGAGGCGCCCGGAGCCGAAGACGGCCCCGGACAGCCGATTCCGGACACCGTGAGGAAGCTGGAGCCCGTCCCCGTCCAGGGGTGCGACGTGTGCGAATCCTGCGGCCGGGAGCGGGAGGAGGCCCGCCGGGCGGGCCGTTCACTGGAGGTCCGGAGCCTCAACGGCGTGATCGCGGGCCATCCCCACGGAAGGGAGGTGCGGGCGTGACCAGGAGAGCGGCACCATCCGAGTTCTCCATGTCGCCCGAACGGATCACGATCGGGTCCGTCGTCTTCGACAAGGACGCCGACATGGTGGCCGTGGTGCGCACGGTGAAGGGCCTCATGATCGGACTGGAGCGGCCCACGGGACTCACCTGGGAAGTGGCCTGCGGCCGTCTGCGACCGGGCACCGAGCGCGAAGCGCGACAGCTCCAGGCCCTGGCGAAGCTCCAGCGGGCCCGGATGCGAGGCATGTCGTGAGCTGCACCCGGTGTGCTGAGCTGCAACGCGATCTACAGGCGGCCGAAAGGGCCGGCGACCGGACGAAGGCGGTGGACTGTCGGGTGCTGCTCCGACGTCACCCGCGGCATGACGGGACGGCCGTGAGCATCAGTGCCCCACCGCAGACGAGAGGCGACGAGGAGTGAGCCGGCCGCCGGTTGGCCCCGGACTCCGCCCCCTTGCCGGACAACCGTTCCGGCGTCCCCCGCGTTGTTGAGCGATCGTGGCAGAGGGGCGGGCAAGACCCCGGGCGACTGTCCAACGGACAGCGGCAGTCGGACGGGTGCACCATCACCGAGAGATACCTGGAGGAGCAGTGATCATGATTCTTGCGACCGACGGTGGCGGCGACGGCCTCCCGGGCGAGCCGTACCCGGGCCCGCATCAGCCCCCGTCACCCGACGGTGGCCCGGGTCAGCCGAACCCGCCCAAGGGTGCCTGACCCCGTGACCACTGACGCACCACGGGAGCGCCCCAGCCATGACGGGCTGGGGCGTGTCCTCCTGTCCTCAGGGGCCCTTTCCTCCGACTGGGCACCCTCGTACGCGGCCGTTCCCCGCTCCACCGTGTTGCCGGACCTCATGTGGCCGTTCGACATGGCGGCCGGCCGGAGCGTGGCCGTGTCCAAGGCGGACGACCCCGCCAGGTGGCAGGAGTTCGCGGATTCCGACGTACCGATCGTGACGCAATGGGACGACGGGAAGCACACCGGCACCGAACCGGGGCAGGTGCCGACCAGCTCCGCGTCCATGCCCTCCGTGGTGTTCCGGATGCTCCAGGCGCTGGATCTCCGGCCTGGCCACCAGGCCCTGGAGATCGGCACCGCCACCACCTGGAACGCCTTGCTCATGGCCCACCGGACGGGGCCGGGGTGCGTGACCACGGTGGAGGTGGACCGGGCGGTGGCCACGAGCGCCATGGCCACGGTGGAGCGGCTGGGAATCCCGGTCCACATCGTCCACGGCGACGGGGTCGAGGGCTACCCGGAGGGGGCGCCGTACGACCGGGTCATCGCTACGTGCGGCCTCCGTTCCGTCCCGTTCGCGTGGGTGGAGCAGTGCCGGCCCGGTGGGGTCATCGTGGCCCCGTGGGGCACGAACTACAGCCACGCCGACGCGGTGGCCCGCCTGGTGGTGGCGCCCGACGGCCACAGCGCTTCGGGCGCCTTCACGGGGCCCGTGGAGTTCATGAAGCTGCGGTCCCAACGGTTCGTCCCCCGGGCGCACTCCGAGTACGTGGAGCGGAGCGTGGCGGATGGCGACGAGTCATCCACCACGATCAGCGAAGCGGAGTTCGTCGGGGAGCAATTCGGTCCGGAGCGCTTCGCCATGGGACTCCGCGTCCCTCAGTGCTCGTTTGTCGAGGCGGAGAAGCGCGACGGCGCGCGGCCGGTCTGGTTCTACAGCCTGAGCGACCGGTCCTGGGCCTGTTGCATGTTCCGCGACGGGAAGGCGGCGCGCGTCTGGCAATCCGGCCCCCGCCGGTTGTGGGACGACGTGGAGGCCGCGTTCCAGTGGTGGGACGGCCATGGCCGCCCGGAACCATCGCGGTTCGGTCTGACCGTGACCGCGGAGGGCGAAAGGGTGTGGCTGGACGACCCGGCCAACTCCTGGACCCTTTGAGACCGGCCCCGTCCGTGCGTGACCCCGTGGCGCATGGGCGGGGCCGACGGGGCGGGGGATCTGCGGGGTCGGTCGGCGAGGAGAACGTCTGAGGGGGCATGCCCGACGGGGCCTGGATCCCGTTGTGAGCGGGCCGGCGCCGAAGAGCCCGGGCCCCGGCGGAGAAGCGCCGATGCCGAGTGGAGAATTGGTGCCATGGCGAACGTCCCTGCACCGTTCCGTATCAGTGAGCCCGAGGCCGGATTCGACGCTGTCGTCGGCTCGCTCTCGGGCTCCGACGAGTTCGTCGCCCGACTGTCCAGGTACCTGGGCAGCGCCCAGGGCTTGATTCTCGCGCCGGGTACCGGGCAGAGCCCGTTCTCCGACAGCGAGAAGATGCGGGTGCGCATCGGCATGGTGACCGACGGCGTATGGGTGTGGCACGTAGCGTGGTCGGACTACGTCGCCTACCACAGGGTGACGCCGCCGGCCGAATTCCTTCAGCACATCGAGTCGGTCGACTTCACCGTTCCTGACATATCGGTGGATCGCGCCTTGGAGATCTGCGAGGAGATCGGACTTCCGATGCCCGACTGAGGGCCGCCCCGTAATCCCTGGCGCGCGCCCGGTGCCGGCTACGGCTCTCCCGCGGCCGACGCTGAAAGTACTCCCGGGCCGCGTTGTCGGGACGTTCGGATACGCCCGGTATCCGGACGTCCCTCCGTATTGCGGCGCCCCGCATCCGACGCCGTGCGCTGATCCGCCAGGACTACCGGACAGCGCATGGAGGGAAGTCCGATCTGTTCCGCCTTGTCTCGGTGCCCCGTAAATGTCGAGTCGGAGTCCGGTCCGAAGTCCGGCCGCTGAGTGGCGTGCCATGCCCCCAACATCCGTTGTCTGCAGGGTGGTTTACGATCATTCGACAGCAACTCAGCATGTGCTGACGGGGGGAAAGATGTCGCACAGGCCCACGGACTGGCACATACTCGATTTGGAGGGCGATCCGACTCCGGGAGACCCGGACCGGGTGAAAAAGCTCGCCCGGAACCTGCACGCATTTGCCGACGATGTCTCTGACGTCCTGCGGGACATCAAGGGCATGGCGGGCGAGGAGGCCATTCTCTCATGGGCGGGAAAGACTGCTGATGCGTTCATCGAGGAGTTCGAGGACGCCCCCGGCAAGCTGAAGAAACTCAAGAAGAGTTACAACCTCGCCGGTGACGCCCTGGCCTCGTACTGGCCCGACCTCGAGGAAGCCCAGACCAAGGCGGACAAGGCGCTGCGCGAGGGGCGCAAGGCCCGTGATGAGCTCAGTACCGCTCAGTCCGCTCTGACCGGGGCGAACGGCTGGGTGAAGACGGCCACCTCGAAGGCGGATGCCTACGACTCGGACAAGACCGCCGGGAAAGATGTCCCGAAGCCCGATGAGGCCGACGTCCGGCAGGCCACGCGCAACGCCACTCGTGCCAAGGAGCACCAGGCGTCCGTCCAACGGGACGTCGACAGCGCTCAGAATGCCCTGGAAGCCGCGAAGAAGCTGGCCGGTCAGGCCAAGGGGCTACGCGAAGAGGCCGCCCGCCGCACGGTCAAGAAGCTCAACGAGGCATCCGACGCGGGCATCCCCAACCGGCACTGGTGGGAAGAGGCTGCCGACTGGGTGGTCGACAACTGGGACACCATCGTCACGGTCTGCAAGTGGATTGTGGCGATCGTCGGCATCATCGTCATGATTGTCGGTGGGCCGCTCGGCTGGCTCGTCTTCGCCGCCGCGCTCGTCGTGCTCGCCGACACGATACGAAAAATGGCCAACGGTACGGCGGGCTGGGGCGATCTGGCCTGGGCGGTCCTCGACTGCATACCCGCCACCAAGGGGTTCACCAGCCTGGCCAAGCTGGGAAAACTCTGGAAGGCGGGCGGTCTCCGAGCCCTCGGCAGCGGTGCCATGAAGGGCATCGGCGGCGGTCTCAAGGACCTGTCCAACGGCATCCGCAACGGATCCGTAAGGGTTGCCACCGCTGTCAAGGGGCTCGCCGGCCGGGGCGGTAAGCCGCTGAACCTGAATGTCCAGGCGTTCAAGGACGGCAGGGCGGGAATGTTGGCCTTCCGTCCGGACGATCAGCTGCTCAAAAGCATGCAGAAGATCAAGAACAAGGGGACATTCGACGTGGGTATGCACGGCGCGCCGGGCAGCGTCGGCTATCAGATCAAGGACGGTGCCGCGCACCTTCCCGAGAACTGGCACAACTTCAATCACCGAGAGGTTGCCTCGCTGATGAAGGCTCATGGTTGGAATGGTCAGCCTGTTAGACTCCTGTCCTGCCAGACCGGCATGAAAGCCGATGGATTCGCGCAGAATCTGGCAAACCACCTCGGCACGTCGGTGGAGGCGCCGAACGACTTCCTCTGGGTCTGGTCCAACGGACGGACAGCGGTGGCGCCGTTCAACGACGCCGGCACGGGAATCCATCCTTCGCTGCGCGGAAAATTTGAAACCTTTTTCCCTAAGGGAGAGTCGTAGCCATGGTGAACGTACCCGCACCCCGACGGATCGGTGAGCCCGAGAGTGAGTGCGAAGGTGTCGCCGACTCCCTCGCCGGTTCCGATGAGTTCGCCGACAGGTTGTCGACATTCCTGGAGACCGCCGAGCCTCTGATCCTTTCCCCGGGCACGGTGCCCGACCCGTTCTCCGACAACGAGAACATGCGGGTGCGCATCGGCGTGATGACCGACGGTGTATGGGTATGGGATCTCGCCTGGGCTGATTACGTCCATTACCACAAGGTGGCGCCGCCCGCCGAGTTTCTTCAGCACATCGAGTCGGTGGACTTCACCTCCCCTGAAATCCCGGAGGACCGCGCGATGGAGATCGGCGAGGCCATCGGAATTCCTATGCCCGACTAGAGATCGTCCGTGCAATGAACACCGGTGCAGAACACAGAGCAGAGCGAGGAAAATGACTGGCGCGGTGCACTCCGAACCGGAAGCGGTACATCCGGGTGAGCCCCTCCAGGGGGTTGCCCTGTCGGTTCCGGAGTCGTGGTGGGAATTCGACATCCGTCCCGAGGGCCGCACGGCGACGATCCGGCGGCTCGTCGACGAGCGGGTGCGCGAGGTTCCTGAACTCGCTCCCCATCGCGCCGATTTGACGGCGGTGCTCGGCAGGATGGCCAAGGATGCCCACGACTCCGGAGCCTTGTACCTGGGCTGCATGGCAGAGAACTTCGACGGGGTGCCGCTCACCGCAACGATCACCGTCTCGCTCGTCGGTGCCCGAAACAAGGAGGGCACGGCTCTCTCGACCGACCCTCGCGTCATCGCCGAGAGCCTCCGCCCAATCACACCGTGCCGGGAGGGCGACGCCTGGCGCACCGTGACGACGGTCGAGATTCCCGACGTCGGTACCGTGGCCCGCACCCATGGTGTGGAGGACGTTCCCGTCGCCGAGGGCGACCGCCGCACGCTTCGGATGGCGCTGACCCAGACGTACATCCCCGTGCCGGGTGGGGCCGGGCAGGTCGTACTCGTTTCCGGAGCCAGCCCGGTACTGGACCTGGCCGAGGCGTTCCACGACATCTTCGACGCGGTGACCAGCACATTCCGCTTTGTCTGACGACAGCGGGTCCGAAAGAAGAGACGACATTCCGAGGGGGACGGGCATGAGTGACGGCAAGAGCGACCTCGCTTTGCCGCTCAGCGAACTGGAGGACTACGGAAGTCGGCTGCGGTCCGTCAAGGACCGCCTGAACCGTACCAAGAAGCTGTTCGACTCCTACCAGGAGGACCTCGGCGACAACAGCGTGTACGACGCGCTGGAGGACTTCGAATCCAACTGGGAGGACGGCCGCGAGGACATCACCCAGCAACTCACGGCCCTCGCCGAGATGTCCGACGCCGTCGTACGCGAATTCAAGAAGCTCGACCACAAGCTCGCGCAGAGCCTGTCGGTCAAGGAGAAGAAGGAGAAGCGGGGGAAGGACAAGGGCGACACCTGACGGAGGCGACCCGGACCGACGCGGCATGCGCACGCTGATTCGGCCCGCACACCTCTCAGCCGTCGGCATGCCGCCCCGCCAACCGGCAGGTGCGCTCCGCCAGTTCGCTGATCCGGACCCCGTCGAAGCCGAAGACGGCGCTGCGCGCCCGGTCCTCCAGAGGTTCCGTCCACTGGGCGGGGATCGCCGAGGCCCCGCACAGGACGCCCGCGACCGAACCGGCCGTGGCGCCGGCCGAGTCGGTGTCCAGGCCGCCTCGGACCGTGAGTGCGATGGTGGTGCTGAAGTCGCCCTCGCCGTAGAGGAGTCCGGCGGTGAGCACGGCGGCGTTGGGCAGGGTGTGGATCCAGTGCAGTCGGCCGACCTCGCGGTCCAGCTCGTCGAGGGTCTCCTCCCACGGCGTGCCCGCGTCGTACAGGGCGGCGGTGTGCCGGACGGTGCGGGCGAGTCGGCATCCCGGCGGGATCTGTTCCAGTCCGGCTTCCAGGGCCGCCCGCGGCGTGGCCGCGGTGAAGGCGGCGGCGACGAGCGCGGCGGCCCACATCGCGCCGTACACGCCGTTCCCGGTGTGCGACAGCACGGCGTCGCGCCGGGCGAGGGCGGCGGCGCGCTGCGGATCCCCGGGGGAGACGAAGCCGTGGATGTCGGCGCGGATCAGGGCCCCGATCCACTCCTGGCAGGGGTTGTCGACGGTCGCGGTGGCCGGGGGCCGCAGGCCGTTCACCAGGTTGCGGTAGGCGGCGCGTTCGGCGGTGAACGTCTGCAGATAGGGGAGACGGAGCAGCCACAGCTCGCCGACCTGCTCGGTGGTGAAGCCGAAGCCGTGGGTCTCCAGCAGGTGCAGCCCGAGGATCGTGTAGTCGATGTCGTCGTCGCGGACGCTGCCCCGGATGTTGCCGCGGGTGCACTGCGGCCACTCCGGGCGCAGTTCGAACTCGCCCGCTGTTCCATCGCTTCCACCCGCTGCCGTATCGCTTCCGCCCGGCGCCGTACCGGTTCCGCCCGGCGTTGTACCGGTTCTGCCCAGTGCGGTATCGGTGCCACCGGGCGCCGTATCGGTTCCGGCCGGCGGGGGCGGGAGGTAGTCGGTGAGGGGGAGGGCGTCCGTGCGGCGCAGATAGCGGTCGATCCGCTCGCGGGTCCAGTGATCGCCGCGCTCGACGGGCTTGCCGAGCATGTTGCCCGCGATCCGGCCGAGCCAGCCGCCGAGGACCCGGTCGTCGAGGCTGCGGCTGTCGAGAACGGCGGTGCGTTGCGCAGTCATGTCTCCGGTGTACTACCGGTGCGGGCCGTGCGCCGTAACGCGGCGGTCGGTGGAGGCCACGTGTCGGCCGGCCACGCAGTCGTTCGGTCGAGTCGCGGATCGGCGCGGAGGAGATCGGCGGGGAGGTGATCGGCGCGGAGGCGATCGGCGAGCTGCGGCCCCGACGGTCACGTCGTGACCGTCGGGCGTATCGGGCGGTGCGGCCCGCCCCGGCGGGGACGGGCACGGGCCACTCCGGCCGGCCCGCGCCGCGGCCACGACGTGACCGTCGGGGGCCCTGGTCGGAGGGGCGGCTGTGCGCGGTGGCCCGGGATCCGGCCACCGGGTGCTGTCGGCGGGGGCCATCCCCGGGGCGCGCAGGGGTACGCGGTCGGCCGCCGGCCGGGGCGGGCCGCGCCACACCCCGCAGGCGCTCCGCTCGTCGGAGGGCGCCGGGGCACGTGCCGCCGCACAGCCCCCGGAGCCGTGCGCCGGGGTCCGAGGCGCCTGCCTCAACCCCACCCCTGTGGCCCCCGTCACCCCGTCCCGTCGCCTCTTCTCCGCCGTTAACCCGCAGGCCATCGCCCTGTCCCCCGCACGACGGCCGGGGTGTCGGCGGTGCGTGGTTCGATGGGTGAATGATCGATGACTTCGTCTTCGGGGCCGACGCGGCCCGCAACCTGTCCGCCGTAGAGGAAGCGGTCCGCAAAGCGGCCGCGGCCGAGATCCTGCCCAGGTTCCGGCAGCTCGCCGAGCACGAGATCGTCGAGAAGAACGGACCGCACGACCTGGTGACCGTCGCCGACCGGCTCGCCGAGGAGCACCTCACCGCCGCGCTCGCCGAGCTGCTGCCGGGGTCGGTGGTGGTCGGCGAGGAGGCGGTGCACGCCGATCCGGACATCGTCCAGGCGCTGAGCGGGGACGCGCCGGTGTGGATCGTGGACCCGGTCGACGGCACCCGGCAGTTCGTGCACGGCGACCCGGGCTTCGCCACGCTCGTCGCGCTCGCGCACCGGGGCGAGCTGTACGCGTCGTGGACGTACGCCCCGGCGTCCGACCGGATGGCGGTCGCGGTGCGGGGCGCCGGAGCCTGGCTGAACGGCGCGGCGCTGCGCTGCGGCACCCCGGATCCGGACGCCGCCCTCACCGTCGCCACCTCGCACCCCGACTTCACCTCGCCGGAGGAGACCGCGGCGTTCCGGCGGCTGGAGGTCCCGGGGCTGGCGCCGCGGCCGTGCGGTTCGGCGGGGCTGGAGTATCTCGCCGTCGCGGAAGGGAGCCTCGGCGCCGTCGCCTTCGGCTGGGAGAACGCGTGGGACCACGCCGCGGGGCTGCTGCTGGTCGCCGAGGCGGGCGGGGCGAGTGCCACGGTCGCGGGCGAGCGGTTCCGGCTGGCCGGCGGGAACGCCCTGCCGTTCACGGCGGCCCGGGACGCGGCGTCGGCCCGGCGGATCCTCGACCTGATACGGGGCGCGGCCGACAGCTGAGCCCCGCCGGGTCCGGACGGGCCACTCCGGACGGGCCGGCTCCGGCGGGTGGCCACCTATCCTGGGCGGAGCCCGAACGGCCGAGCGAGGAGGCCGTGGGGTCCGGCCGTCCGACGAAGGGGTCCTGCGGTGGCGTCGATGCTCGATGTGGTCGTGGTGGGGGCCGGGCCGAACGGGCTCACCGCCGCCGTCGAACTCGCCCGGCGGGGCATGGCGGTGGCGCTGTTCGAGGCCGAGCCCACGGTGGGCGGCGGGGCGCGCACCGAGGAGCTCACCCTGCCCGGGTTCCGGCACGACCCCTGCTCCGCCGTCCATCCGTTCGGCGCGGGGTCGCCCGCCTTCAACGCGATGCCCCTGGACCGCTTCGGGCTGGAGTGGCTGCACCCGGAGCTGCCGATGGCGCACCCGTTTCCCGACGGCACGGCCGCGGTGCTGGCGCACACGGTCGGTGAGACGGCGGCCTCGCTCGGCAGCCGCGACGCGGGCGCTTACCGGCGTCTGGTCGCCCCGTTCCTCGGGCACTGGGACTCCCTGGCCGCGGACTTCCTCCGTCCGCCGTGGCTGGGAGTGCCGCGCGACCCGGTGCGCTTCGCCCGGTTCGCGGCGCTCGGTCCGCAGCCGGCCACCCTGCTGAACCGGCGCTTCCGCGATCCGAAGGCCCGTGCGCTGTTCGCCGGACTGGCCGCACACGCCATCGCGCCGCTCGGCGGCATGAGCACGGGCGGTCTGGCCGTGCTGTTCGCGCTCGCCGCGCACGCGCACGGCTGGCCGGTGGCGCGGGGCGGCTCGCAGGCCGTCTCCGATGCCCTCGCCGGCTATCTGCGGGCCCTGGGCGGCACCGTCCACACCGGTACGACCGTCAAGCGGCTCGACGACCTCCCGCCGGCCCGTGCCTATGTCTTCGACACCTCGCCCACCGCGCTGGCCCGGATCGCCGGACTCGGCAACACCTACCGGTCCTTCCGCTACGGCCCCGGAGCCTTCAAGATCGACTACGCGCTGGCCGGACCGGTGCCCTGGGCCGCGGCGGAGGCCCGGCGGGCCGGAACGGTCCATCTGGGGGCGTCGGTCCGGGAGATCGGCGACGCCCTGGACCGTGCCGTGCACGGCCGGCCGCCCCGGACCCCCTTCCTGATCACCTCCCAGCCCACCGTCGTCGACCCGAGCCGGGCCCCCGAGGGCCGGCACATCCTCTGGGCGTACGGACACGTCCCCAACGGCTGGCGCGGGGACGCCACCGAGGCCGTCGAGCGGCAGATCGAGCGGTTCGCTCCCGGCTTCCGCGACCTCGTCCTGGCCCGCGCCGTCTCCGGGCCCCCGGAGATGGCCGCCCGCAACGCCAACTACGTCGGGGGCGACATCGGGTGCGGTGCCTTCGACGGCCTTCAGTCGGTGCTCCGCCCCAAGGCGGCCCGGGTCCCCTACGCCACCGCCCGGCCGGCGGTGTTCCTCTGTTCATCGGCGACGCCGCCGGGCGGGGGAGTGCACGGCATGTGCGGTCACCACGCCGCCCGCGCGGTCTGGCGGAGGCTGCGCGCACCGCACCGCTGACCGCGGCACGGCCTCCGCCCCGTAGCCGCCGAGGACTTCATCAGTGCTGGGCAGCGTGTCAGGGGCCCGTGACCCGGCACGCCACCCGGCTCGGTCAGGCCGCCCATGTCCCCAATGGCCGCGCGACGGTTCAGACGATCCGCGCCCGCTCAGGTGCCCATGTCCCAGGCGACGCTTGCCCCGTCACGCCGCCCGTGCGAGGTCGGCCAGCACATCGGCCCGTACCGTCCCGGGCTCGGTGCCCAGCCGTCGCAGCACCTCCGACGTCAGCTTGTCCGCGGGGTCGAGCAGGCCCAACAACAGGTGCTCCACGCCGATGTGACGGGACTTCATGTCCACCGCCTCACGCAGGGACCGCTGCAGCGCCCGCCGGGCCCGCGGGGCGAACGGGATGTGGCCCCCGCGGCCGCCGTCCCGGTTCCGCCTGCGGCCCAGGGGGAACGGCAGCAGCCTCCGCGACCGCGGGACCGGCTCTGCCGCGGGCGCGTCGAGTGCGCCGGGCCCGAAGGTCCGCTCCGCGCGGCTGCGCACCTCGTCCAGATCGATGCCGAGCGCCTGCAACACCTCCGCGTCGTCGGCCCCGTCGGCGGCCGGAGCGTTCCCCCGGCCGAGCACCGTTTCGACGGCGCTTCGGCAGGCCGGGGCCGTGATGCCCCGACGGCGCAGGGTGTCCGCCACCGGGGGACCGTCCTGGGCGAGCACGCCGAGGAGCAGGTGCTCCGTGCCGATGTCGGTGTGCCCCAGGCTCCTGGCCTCCTGCTGGGCCTGTACCACGACCGTGCGCGCCTGCCGGGTGAAGCGTTCGAACATCTCTACCTCCTGGCGTGCTTCTTGTGGACTGCCTGCCGGCTCACGCCCAGCGCTGCCCCGATCTCCTCCCAGGACCAGCCGTGCCGCCGGGCGCTGTCGACCTGGAGCGCCTCCAGCCGTTCGACGAGCCGGCGCAGCGCGGCCACGGCGCGCAGGCCGACGGCGGGGTCGCCGTTCAGGGCGGCCTCCGCGGTGTCCACGGCCTCTCTCGCTTCCGTTCCAGCTGCTTCCGTCATACGTGTCAACCTAGGGTGACAGGATTCTCTTGTCAACCGTCATTGACGAACGAGGTGCGGGGCCGGGTGCGCGCCTCGACATCGATGTCGGATTCTCGCCAGCCGCCGCGCCTCCCGTGCTCAATGCTGGAACCCATGCACACCGAGACCGAGAGGTGCGTACGCGCCGTCCGCTCGAAGGACGCCCGTTTCGACGGCTGGTTCTTCACCGCGGTCCTGACCACGCGCATCTACTGCCGGCCGAGCTGCCCGGTGGTGCCGCCGAAGGCCGAGAACATGCAGTTCTACCCGAGCGCCGCCGCCGCTCAGCAGGCCGGATTCCGCGCCTGCAAGCGCTGCCGCCCCGACGCCAGCCCCGGATCGCCGCAGTGGAACGAGCGGGCCGACCTCGTCGCGCGGGCGATGCGCCTGATCGCCGACGGCTGCGTCGACCGTGAAGGCGTCTCCGGGCTCGCCGTCCGCCTCGGCTACAGCACGCGCCAGGTGGAGCGGCAGCTGCTCGCCGAACTGGGCGCCGGGCCGCTCGCCCTCGCACGGGCCCAGCGGGCCCAGACCGCCCGGCTGCTCATCGAGACCAGCGCCCTGCCGATGGCGGACGTCGCCTTCGCGGCCGGATTCGCCAGTATCCGCACGTTCAACGACACGGTGCGCGAGGTGTTCGCCCTCTCCCCGTCGGAGCTGCGTAACCGGGCCGCGGGCAACGGACGAGCCCCCGGCACCGGGCGAGCTCCCGGCACCGTACGAGCTTCCGTCCCTGGACAAGCCCCCAGCACCGGACGAGCCTCCGTCAACACCGGCGCACCCGCCGGCCCCGCCCCCTCCGCCACCACCGGAACCCCCGCCCCCGAACCGGGCGCCGTCACCGGCACGCTCTCCCTCCGGCTCCCGTACCGGGCACCCCTCTGCCCGGACAACCTGTTCGGGCACCTGGCCGCCACCGCCGTCCCGGGCGTCGAGGAGTGGCGCGACGGTGCCTACCGCCGCACCCTCCGCCTGCCCTACGGCCACGGAGTCGTCGCGCTGCGCCCCGAGTCCGGGCACGTCGCCTGCACCCTCGCCCTCACCGACCTGCGCGACCTCACCCTCGCCATCAGCCGCTGCCGCCGGCTGCTCGACCTCGACGCCGACCCGGTCGCCGTGGACGGCCTCCTGGGGACCGACCCCGTCCTCGCCCCGCTGGTCGCCCGGCACCCCGGCCGCCGGGTCCCGCGGACGGTCGACGCGGCCGAGTTCGCCGTACGGGCCGTCCTCGGACAGCAGGTGTCCACCGCAGCGGCCCGCACCCACGCGGCCCGGCTCGTCCGGGACTGCGGCGACCCGGTCGACGACCCCGCGGGCGGGCTCACCCACCTCTTCCCGGAACCGGACACCCTGGCCGCCCTCGACCCCGAGCGGCTCGCCCTGCCCCGCACCCGCCGCACCACGCTTACCACCCTGGCCGCCGAACTCGCCGCCGGCCGGATCGTCCTCGGCGCCGGCAGCGACTGGGGCGCGGCACGGGAACGGCTCGCGGCGCTGCCGGGCATCGGCCCCTGGACCGTCGAGACCGTCGCGATGCGCGCCCTCGGCGACCCCGACGCCTTCCTCCCCACCGACCTCGGACTGCGGCGCGCAGCGCGGGCCTCAGGCCTGCCCGGCACCCCCGCGGCCCTCACCGCCCGCGCGGAGGCCTGGCGGCCCTGGCGGGCGTACGCCGTCCAGTACCTCTGGGCGACCGACGACCACCCCATCAACCACCTACCGACCGGCTGACCCCGGCCGCACCCACAACAGGCCGGCTGACCCCGGCCGCACCAACCGCAGGCCGGCCGCCGCGACGGCACCCGAGCCAGGAGCAACCGCATGTCACAGCGCACGCACACCGTGATCGACAGCCCCCTCGGGGCGCTGACCCTGGTGGCCACCGACGGCACCCTCTCCGGCCTCTACATGACCGAGCAGCGGCACCGCCCCCCGGAGGACACCTTCGGCACGCCGGACGACACACCGTTCACCGCGGCCGTGGAGCAGCTCAACGCCTACTTCGCCGGTGAACTCACCGCCTTCGACCTGCCCCTGCGGCTGGACGGCACGCCCTTCCAGCGCCGCGTCTGGACCGCCCTGCGGGACATCCCGTACGGCGGGACCGTCTCCTACGGGCAGTTGGCCGGCCGCCTCGGACTCCCTTCCGCGGCCCGGGCGGTGGGCCTGGCCAACGGCCGGAACCCCATCGGCATCATCGTCCCCTGCCACCGGGTCGTGGGCGCGGGCGGCAGCCTCACCGGCTACGGCGGCGGCATCGACCGCAAACGCCGTCTCCTGGACCACGAGTCGGGCGACGCCGCACACACCCTCTTCCCGCAGGCGCAGGCGCAGGCGCAGGCACACGCGCTCCTCCCACGGACGGGGCAGGGCGCGACGCGAACCGTTGGGTGACGAGGACCGCCGGATGACGAGGACCGCCGGGTGACGCGCCCGACGACCGGGGGAGGGGCGAAGCGGTACGACAGGGCAGTTCGGAGGTACCCGCCCGTTCAGCCCGTCTCGTCGGCCAGTTGCCGCAGCAGGGCCGGCAGCGCCGTACCGATGGGCTCGCGCACCAGCTCGTCGGCGTGCTCGTCGTACGGGGTCGGCTCGGCGTTCATGATGATCAGCCGCGCGCCGTGCTGCGCCGCGGTGCCCGCCAGCGAAGCGGCGGGCTGCACCTGCAGGCTGGTGCCGACGGCGATGAAGACGTCGCACGCCTTCGCGACGGTCAGAGCCGAGCCGAGCACCTCGGGGTCCAGCCGCTCACCGAACATCACCGTCGCCGACTTGAGGATGCCCCCGCACACCCGGCACGGCGGGTCCTCCTCGCCCGCCGCGACCCGCTCCAGCGCCGCGGACATCGACGAGCGCTCCCGGCAGCCGGTGCACTCCACGGCCCGTGCGGTGCCGTGGAGTTCGAACACCTTGCGGTCCGGCATCCCGGCCAGCTGGTGCAGACCGTCCACGTTCTGGGTGATCACCCGCACCGGCACGCCCGACCGCTCCAGTTCGGCCACGGCGAGATGCGCGGCGTTGGGCTGTGCGCGCAGCGTGGCGCTGTCCTGCCGCATCCGCCAGGAGCGGCGCCGGATCGCGGGATCGGCCATGTAGTACGCGTAGGTGACGAGCTTCTCGGCCTCGGGGTCCTTCCGCCACAGCCCGTTCGGGCCGCGGTAGTCGGGGATACCGGAATCGGTGGAGATCCCGGCACCGCTCAGAACCGCCACGAGGGGCCGCGTACCGTTGCTCATGCCGCGAGGGTACGCACGGCGCCGCCGCTCCGGCGACCGCGTTTCGCCGGGGAGCGCTCCGCCGCGAACCACCCCGCGTCCGATGGCTGCCGGACCGACGGCTGCCGCGCCGATGAACGCGGGGCCGATGAACGCCGAACCGACGGGCGCCGATCCGATGGGCGCCGATCCGATGGGCGCCGAACCGAAGGGCGCCGATCCGGTGGGCGCCCGGCCGGCGGGGGCAGGCGCTCCCTCCGGCCGCTGGCCGCATCGCTGCGCCTCCCGGACCGCCGTCAGTGCCCGGGGGCCGGAACCGGATGTCCGCCTTCCAGCTCCACCGTCCCGGTGCCCGAGGCCAGGGCCCCCAGCGCGGCCCGGACCCGGCGGGTCATGCCGGCCTCGAAGTAGCGCTGGATCTCGTCCTGCGGCACCAGCCGCCAGTCCGTCAGCTCGGCCTCCTGCAGCCGGACCGCCGTCAGCAGCGCCTCGTCCAGCACCCCGCCGTCGTACAGGTACGACACCAGCGGGGGCCGGCCGGCGCCCGGCACCCAGTCGATCGCGAGTAGCCGCCCCGGCTCGATGTCCAGGCCGATCTCCTCCGCCGCCTCGCGCCGCGCCGCCTGCCGGGGCGTCTCGCCCCGGTCCGACTCGACGGTGCCGCCCGGCAGGATCCAGGCGCCGTCGTCGCGGTAGTTCGGCTCCACCAGCAGCAGGCGCTCGTGCGCGTCCCGGAAGATGACGCCCGCGCCGGCCAGAACCCGTGGGAGCCCGGCGATGTACGTCGCATAGTCCATCGTCATTCCCCCGAGGGTAGCCGCTGCCCTCCAACGCGCTCGCGGACGCGTTTCCGCACCTCAAAGTCCGTTTTCGGCCCGTCCGCGGAGACTGACAGCGCGCCCCTCCGGCGGATAGGGTCGCAGCGGCGCGACTGCCTGTTCGAAAATGCAAGGGGTTGGCAAGGTGGCGGACGCAGCAGTGTCTGAGACGGGGCGTGTTCTCATCGCCGCGGACAAGTTCAAGGGGTCCCTCACGGCCGTACAGGTCGCCGAGCACCTCACCGCCGGACTGCGCAGCGCGGCTCCGGGACTGCGGGTCGAGTCCCTGCCGGTGGCCGACGGCGGCGACGGCACGGTCGAGGCCGCGGTCGCCGCCGGCTTCGAGCGGCACGAGGTGGAGGTCACCGGGCCGCTCGGTGCCCCGCGCACCGCGGCGTTCGCGGTGCACGGCGACACCGCCGTGGTGGAGATGGCGGAGGCCTCGGGCCTGCGCCGGCTGCCCGACGGGGTGTTCGCGCCGTTGACGGCGACCACGTACGGCACGGGCGAGTTGCTCCGGGCCGCCCTGGACACCGGTGCCCGCACCATCGTGTTCGGGGTCGGCGGCAGCGCGACGACCGACGGCGGCGCGGGCATGCTGGCCGCCCTCGGCGCCCGGCTCCTGGACGTCGACGGCGACCCGGTCGCCCACGGCGGCGCGCCGCTCCGCGAGCTGGTCACGGCCGATCTGACGGGGCTCGACCCGCGGATCGCCGACACCGACATCGTGCTGGCCGGCGACGTCGACAACCCGCTGACCGGCCCGGAGGGCGCCGCGGCGGTCTACGGCCCGCAGAAGGGAGCCGGCGAGGAGGACGTGGCGACGCTCGACGCCGCCCTCGCCCACTACGCGACGGTCCTTCAGGAGGCGGTCGGCCCGTCCGCCGCGCAGCACGCCCTCGCCCCCGGAGCGGGGGCGGCCGGCGGCCTCGGGTACGGGGCCCTGGTCGGTCTCGGCGCCCGCTTCCGGCCCGGCATCGACATCATGCTCGACGTCCTGGGCTTCGCGGCGGCCCTCGGCCGCGCCGATCTGGTCATCACCGGCGAGGGGTCGCTCGACGAGCAGACGCTGCACGGCAAGGCCCCGGCCGGTGTCGCGGCCGCGGCCCGTGAACGGGGCGTGGGCGTCGTCGCCGTCTGCGGCCGGCTGCAACTCCCGGAGAAGGCCCTGCGCACCGCCGGGATCCGCCGTGCCTACGCCCTCACCGACCTCGAACCGGACGCCGCCCGCTGCATCGCCGAGGCGGGCCCGCTCCTGGAACGCCTGGCGCAGCACCTCGTGCGCGACCTCGTCCGCTGACCCGCTCCGGACCGCACGCGGTCCGGAGCGCACGCGGGGCAGGGGAGACGACGACGGACGGCCCGCGGACGGGCCGGACCGGGGACGGACGAGACCGCGGGCGGCCGGGTACGGGGAGACCGATAAAGCGACAAGGCAGGGCATGACCGTTTCGCGGGAGATGGCGGGCGGAATCCGCTCGACGGGTACCGAAAGGGACTTCGGCGCGGAACGACGTGAAAAAGCTTCACGTTCCACTCCACGGTAAAAGAAAAGACAAAATCCGGCGGACGGGGGAACCGTCCGCCGGAATCTCCGTGTATTTCGATTCGAAGGCCCGGACGGCAATTCCGCCCACCGATCCGTGCCCCGGAGTGCATTTCCGCCGAAATTCCTGCGTGACCGAATGCACCCGCGCCGGAATCCGCCGCTCCAGGGCCCCAGGCCGCCTCAGCCCAGCGCACCCGGCGCCGGCACACCCCGGCCCAGCGCACCCGGCGCCGGCACACCCGGAGCCGGCCCCGTGGCGATGGCAGGCGCCCCCTCACCTGGCCCTGGCCCGCCACGCCGCAGCCGGCCCAGGGCCGGCCCCACAGGCCCCGACCGGCTCCCACGGCCCTCCACCGCCCCGCAAGCACCCCAGGGCGGGTCCGGAGCCCCCGAGGCCGTCCGGAGCACGGGGACGCCCCCGCGCGGGAACGGCCCCCGTACGGGCCAGGCGCCCCGCACACGACGAGGGCCCCCGAGCAGTTCGCTCGGGGGCCCTCGAGGCCGTCCCTCTGCCGCCGTCCCCGGCGGCTCGGCATGCGTCGCGCTACGGCAGCTGTGCCGCCCGCGCCTCGCGCCGGTTGTCCCGGAAGGTGTTCACCCGCCGCGCCGTGGCGAAGAGCGGGATCACCGCGCCCAGCACCACCTGGAGCGCGCAGCCGGTCTGGAGCAGCAGCTGTCCGCCGGGCGCGTCGAACGCCCAGGCAGCCAGCAGGCCCATGCTCAGCACGATCCAGCCGAGCATCGCCACCGCGAGCCGTCCCCGCGGCTTCGGGTACTCGACCCGGCTCACCATCAGCCAGGCCACGCCGATGATCGCGAGCAGCGTCGGGATGAACGGCAGCTCCAGCAGGACGATCGAGACGACCGTCAGCGCGCCGAACGGACTCGGCATGCCCTGGAAGATGCCGTCACGCAGGGTGACGCAGGAGAATCTGGCAAGCCGGAGCACCACCGCCAGCAGCACCACGATCGCGGCCACCGCCGAGACCCGCTGGTGCGCGTCGGGTACGACCATGCCCCAGACCACGACGAAGTACGCCGGGGCCAGTCCGAAGCTGATCAGGTCCGACAGGTTGTCGAGCTCGGCCCCCATCGCCGAACTGCGCAGCTTGCGCGCCACGAGCCCGTCGAAGAGGTCGAAGACCGACGCCAGGAGCATGAGGATCACCGCGGTCGCGGCGCTGTGCCGCGCCATGCCGCCGTCCTCGCTGCCCGTCAGGTGCGGGATGAGGACGCCGGTGGTGGTGAAGTACACCGCCATGAAGCCGCACGTCGCGTTACCGAGCGTGAGCGTGTCCGCTATCGACAGCCGCGTGGACAGCGGCATGTCGTCGTCCTCGACCTCTTCGACGGCCTCGGGGACCCAGGTCTGAGGTTCCGGATCAACCACGGTCAAGGCGAGTCACCCCCGCGATAGTGGGCTGGCCGACCTCGACGGCCGTCTCGACACCCTCGGGCAGATAGAGGTCCACCCGGGAGCCGAAACGGATCAGGCCGATGCGCTCGCCCTGCTCCACCTTGGTGCCCTGCGGCACGTACGGCACGATGCGCCGGGCCACCGCGCCCGCGATCTGCACCATCTCGATGTCACCGAGCTCGGTGTCGAAGTGCCAGACGACCCGCTCGTTGTTCTCGCTCTCCTTGTTGAACGCCGGAACGAAGCCGCCGGGCACGTGCTCGACGGACGTCACCGTGCCCGCCAGGGGCGCGCGGTTGACGTGGACGTTCAGCGGGCTCATGAAGATCGCGACGCGGGTGCGCCCGTCCTTCCACGGCATGATGCTCTGCACCACACCGTCGGCCGGCGAGATCACCCGGCCCTGGGTGATCTCGCGCTCGGGGTCGCGGAAGAACCACAGCATGCCCGCCGCCAGTGCGGTGGCGGGCACAGCGGCCGCCGCCCAGCGCCCGGAGCGCCGGGCGCGGCTGAGGCTGACGGCCGCAGTGGCCACGGTCGGGAGGAGCCACGGCGATGCTCCGCGCGCGAGGCGGACCCGGCCGCGAGGTGCAGAGGTTTGGCTGTGGGGCATGGATGACCTTCGTAGCGGATGAATGCCGCGCAGTAATGGGGGACGGCGGCTTTCCGGGATGCTATCGGTTTCGTGCGGCAACTGGGCAAGCCAGGAGCCGAGTCGGTGTCCGAAGACCGATGGCAGGGTGTGATCTTCTTCTCGAAGAAGTTGCCCCAAAGCGGACAATTACCCCTGGAATCGATACTCCTCGAGCAGCCGACGACCAATGATCATTTTCTGGATCTCGGCGGTACCTTCACCGATCAGCAGCATCGGCGCCTCGCGGTACAGGCGCTCGATCTCGTACTCCTTGGAGAAGCCGTAGCCGCCGTGGATGCGGAAGGCGTCCTCGACGACCTCTTTGCAGTACTCGGAGGCGAGGTACTTCGCCATCCCTGCCTCGAGGTCATTGCGCTCCCCGGAGTCCTTTTTACGTGCTGCATTCACCATCATCGCATGGGCGGCCTCGACCTTGGTAGCCATCTCGGCCAACTTGAACTGGATGGCCTGGTGCTGAGCGATCTGCTTGCCGAAGGTGTGCCGCTGCTGCGCGTAGGAAACGCCCAGCTCAAAGGCGCGCTGCGCGACTCCGCAGCCACGGGCGGCGACATTGACGCGACCGACCTCGACACCGTCCATCATGTGGTAGAAACCACGTCCGGTTTGTCCACCGAGAACCCGGTTTGCCGGGATTCGTAGACCATCCATGATGAGCTCGGTGGTGTCAACCCCCTTGTAGCCCATCTTCTCGATCTTGCCGGGGATGGTGAGACCGGGCCGGACCTCGCCGAAACCCGGCTCCTTCTCGACCAGGAAGGTGGTCATCGACTTGTGCGGGGCGGTGCCCTCGGGGTGCCCCTCGTCCGTCTTGGCCAGCACCGCGACCAGCGTCGACGAGCCGCCGTTGGTCAGCCACATCTTCTGGCCGTTGAGGACGTACTCCTCGCCGTCCCGGACGCCCTTCGAGGTGATGGCGGACACATCGGAGCCGAGCGCCGGCTCCGACATCGAGAACGCGCCGCGCACCTCGCCCAGCGCCATCCTCGGGAGGAAGTGGTCCTTCTGCTCCTGGGTGCCGTGCTGCTTGAGCATGTACGCCACGATGAAGTGCGTGTTGATGATGCCTGACACGCTCATCCAGCCGCGGGCGATCTCCTCGACACACAGCGCGTACGTCAGCAGCGACTCGCCGAGGCCGCCGTACTCCTCGGGGATCATCAGCCCGAAGAGGCCGAGCTCCTTGAGGCCCTCGACGATGTGCGTCGGGTACTCGTCACGGTGCTCCAGCTCGGTCGCGACCGGCAGGATCTCCTTGTCGACGAAGTCCCGGACGGTGGACAGGATCTCCTGCTGGATGTCCGTCAGACCGTGCGTCTGCGCGAGGCGGCTCATCACTTCACCTGCTTCTTCTCGGCCGGGGCCTGCAGCTCCGGGCGGCCGGGCTGCTCGCCGCCGCGCTCCTTGATGTAGCTCTCGGTCGGCACCATGACCTTGCGCCGGAAGACGCAGACCAGCGTGCCGTCCTGCTTGTAGCCCTTGGTCTCGACGTGGACGATGCCGCGGTCCGACTTGGACCGCGACGGCGTCTTGTCGAGCACGGTCGTCTCGCCGTAGATGGTGTCGCCGTGGAAGGTCGGCGCCACGTGCTTGAGCGACTCGATCTCCAGGTTGGCGATGGCCTTGCCGGAGACGTCCGGCACGGACATGCCGAGCAGCAGCGAGTAGATGTAGTTGCCCACCACGACGTTCCTGCCGAAGTCCGTGGTCTTCTCGGCGTAGTTCGTGTCCATGTGGAGCGGGTGGTGGTTCATGGTGAGCAGACAGAAGAGGTGGTCGTCGTACTCGGTGACCGTCTTTCCGGGCCAGTGCTTGTAGACCGCCCCGACCTCGAACTCTTCGTAGGTGCGTCCGAACTGCATGGTGCTCAGGCCTCCGGGGCTTCGAACGTGGACGTGCGGGTCATGCCGGCGGCGCGGCCCTTGCCGGCGATGACCAGGGCCATCTTGCGGCTGGCCTCGTCGATCATCTCGTCGCCGAGCATGGCCGAGCCCTTCTTGCCGCCGGCCTCGGAGGTGCAGTAGTCGTACGCGTCCAGGATGAGCTCGGCGTGGTCGTAGTCCTCCTGGGAGGGGGAGAAGACCTCGTTGGCGGCCTCGACCTGGCCCGGGTGCAGCACCCACTTGCCGTCGAAGCCCAGCGCGGCGGCGCGGCCGGCGACCTCGCGGTAGCCGTCCACGTTCTTGATCTGCAGGTACGGGCCGTCGATGGCCTGCAGGTCGTGGGTGCGGGCCGCCATGAGGATCCGCATGAGGATGTAGTGGTAGGCGTCAGCCGGGTAGCCGGGCGGCTGCTCACCGACGACCAGGGACTTCATGTTGATGGAGGCCATGAAGTCGGCGGGGCCGAAGATGATGGTCTCCAGACGCGGCGAGGACGCGGCGATCTCGTCGACGTTCACCAGGCCCTTGGCGTTCTCGATCTGCGCCTCGATGCCGATCCGCCCGACCTCGAAGCCCATGGTCTTCTCGATCTGGGTGAGCAGCAGGTCCAGTGCCTGCACCTGGGTGGCGTCCTGCACCTTCGGCAGCATGATGCAGTCGAGGTTGGGGCCCGCGCCCTCCACGACGGTCACCACGTCGCGGTAGGTCCAGTGGGTGGTCCAGTCGTTGACCCGCACGACCCTGGTCTTGCCCGTCCAGTCGCCCTTGTTGAGCGCGTCGACGATGGTGTGCCGGGCGCCCTCCTTGGCGAGCGGCGCGCACGCGTCCTCCAGGTCGAGGAAGACCTGGTCGGCCGGGAGGCCCTGCGCCTTCTCCAGGAAGCGCGGGTTGCTGCCCGGCACGGCGAGGCAGGAGCGGCGCGGACGCAGGCGGTTCACCGAGGAGGCGGCCGGTGCCCCTCCGTCGAGGCCGGTGATGGGAGACAGGCGGGTCATGCGGGGACCTCCAGGGGGTCGAGCTTGTTCGCTTTCCGGATCTCGTCGACGATACGGCCGATGATCTCCGTGATGCCGAAGTCCTTCGGGGTGAAGACGGCCGCCACTCCGGCCGCGCGGAGCTTCTCGGCGTCCGCGGAGGGGATGATCCCGCCGACGACCACCGGGATATCGTCCGAACCGGTCCGGCGCAGCCGGTCCAGGACGTCCGGGACCAGCTCGGCGTGCGAGCCGGAGAGGATCGACAGGCCGACGCAGTGCACGTCCTCGGCCACCGCCGCGCTGACGATCTGTTCGGGGGTCAGCCGGATGCCCTGGTAGACCACTTCGAATCCGGCGTCCCGGGCGCGGACGGCGATCTGCTCCGCGCCGTTGCTGTGCCCGTCCAGGCCGGGCTTGCCGACCAGCAGCCGCAGCCGGCCGCTGCCCAGGTCCTCCGCCGTCCGGGAGACCTTCGCGCGGACCTCGGCGAGCGGGGTCCCGGCCTCGGCGGCGACCGCGACCGGTGCGCTGCTGACCCCGGTCGGGGCGCGGAACTCGCCGAAGACGTCCCGCAGGGCCCAGGCCCACTCGCCGGTGGTCACGCCGGCGCGGGCGCAGGCGAGGGTGGCGGCGAAGAGGTTGGTGTCCCCGGCGGCGGCCCCCTTGAGGCCGGACAGCGCGTCCTGGGCGGCACCTTCGTCGCGGTTGTCGCGCCACTCGTGCAGCGCGGCGACGACACGGGCCTCGTTGGCGGGGTCCACGGTCATGATCGCGGTGTCGAGGTCGGCGGTGAGCGGGTTGGGCTCGGTGCCCTCGTAGCAGTTGACGCCGATGATCTTCTCGTCGCCGGCCTCGATGCGGGCCCGCCGCTCGGCGTGCGAGGAGACCAGCTGGGCCTTGAGGTAGCCGGACTCGACGGCCGCCATGGCGCCGCCCATCTCCTGGATCCGCTCGATCTCGGCCAGGCACTCCTCGACGAGGGAGTCGACCTTGGCCTCGATCACATGCGAGCCGGCGAAGATGTCGTCGTACTCGAGCAGGTCGCTCTCATGGGCGAGGACCTGCTGGATCCGCAGGGACCACTGCTGGTCCCAGGGGCGCGGGAGGCCCAGCGCCTCGTTCCAGGCGGGGAGCTGGACGGCCCGCGCGCGGGCGTCCTTGGAGAGCGTGACGGCGAGCATCTCCAGCACGATCCGCTGGACGTTGTTCTCCGGCTGGGCCTCGGTCAGGCCCAGGGAGTTGACCTGCACGCCGTAGCGGAACCGCCGCTGCTTGGGGTTCTCGATCCCGTACCGCTCACGGGTGATGCGGTCCCAGATGCGGCCGAAGGCGCGCATCTTGCACATCTCCTCGACGAAGCGGACGCCCGCGTTCACGAAGAACGAGATGCGGGCGACCACGTCGCCGAACTTGTCGGCCGGGACCTGGCCGGAGTCCCGCACCGCGTCGAGGACGGCGATGGCCGTGCTCATCGCGTACGAGATCTCCTGGACCGGGGTGGCCCCGGCCTCCTGCAGGTGGTAGCTGCAGATGTTGATCGGGTTCCACTTGGGGATGTTGGCCACCGTGTACGTGATCATGTCGGTGGTCAGCCGCAGGGAGGGCCCCGGCGGGAACACATGGGTTCCGCGCGAGAGGTACTCCTTGACGATGTCGTTCTGCGTCGTCCCCTGGAGCTTGGAGATGTCGGCGCCGTGCTCCTCGGCGACCACCTGGTACAGCGCCAGCAGCCACATGGCGGTGGCGTTGATGGTCATCGAGGTGTTCATCTGCTCCAGGGGGATGTCCTGGAACAGACGCCGCATGTCTCCGATGTGGGAGACCGGGACCCCGACCCGGCCGACCTCGCCGCGGGCGAGGATGTGGTCGGGGTCGTAGCCCGTCTGCGTCGGCAGGTCGAACGCGACGGACAGTCCGGTCTGCCCCTTGGCGAGATTGCGCCGGTACAGCTCGTTGGACGCCTCCGCCGTGGAGTGCCCGGCGTACGTCCGCATGAGCCAGGGACGGTCCTTCTTGGGGCGCTCGCTCGCCTCCGGGCGCTGGGATCCGCCCCCCGGCTCGCTCGCTGTCTGGCGCTCAGTCATCGAGGGTCTCTCAGACGTTCCGGAAGCGGTTGATCGCGTCGATGTGCTGGGCGCGCTTCTCCGCGTCGCGCACGCCCATGCCCTCCTCGGGGGCGAGGGCCAGCACGCCGACCTTGCCCTGGTGCAGGTTGCGGTGCACGTCGTAGGCGGCCTGGCCGGTCTCCTCCAGGCTGTACGTCTTCGACAGCGTGGGGTGGATCTTGCCCTTGGCGATCAGGCGGTTGGCCTCCCACGCCTCGCGGTAGTTGGCGAAGTGCGAGCCCACGATGGACTTGAGCGACATCCACAGGTAGCGGTTGTCGTACTCGTGCGTGTAGCCGGAGGTCGAGGCGCAGGTGACGATGGTGCCGCCCTTGCGGGTGACGTACACCGACGCGCCGAAGGTCTCACGGCCCGGGTGCTCGAAGACGATGTCGACGTCCTCGCCGCCGGTGAGCTCGCGGATCCGCTTGCCGAAGCGCTTCCACTCCCGCGGGTCCTGGGTCTGCTCGTCCTTCCAGAACTTGTAGCCCTCGGCGTTGCGGTCGATGATCGCCTCGGCGCCCATCGCGCGGCAGATGTCCGCCTTCTGGTCGCTGGAGACGACACAGATCGGGTTGGCGCCGCCGGCCAGCGCGAACTGGGTGGCGTAGGAGCCGAGGCCGCCGCTGGCGCCCCAGATCAGCACGTTGTCGCCCTGCTTCATGCCGGCGCCGTTGCGGGAGACCAGCTGGCGGTAGGCGGTGGAGTTGACCAGGCCCGGGGACGCCGACTCCTCCCAGCTCAGGTGCTTGGGCTTGGGCATCAGCTGGTTGGACTTGACCAGCGCGATCTCGGCGAGGCCGCCGAAGTTGGTCTCGAAGCCCCAGATGCGCTGCTCCGGGTCGAGCATGGTGTCGTTGTGGCCGTCGGCCGACTCCAGCTCCACGGACAGGCAGTGGGCGACGACCTCGTCACCGGGCTTCCAGGAGTTCACGCCCGGGCCGGTGCGCAGCACGACGCCCGAGAGGTCGGAGCCGATGATGTGGTACGGCAGGTCGTGCCGCTTGGTCAGCGGCGACAGCTTTCCGTACCGCTCCAGGAAGCTGAAGGTGGAGACCGGCTCGAAGATCGAGGTCCACACCGAGTTGTAGTTGACGGAGCTGGCCATGACGGCGACGAGGGCCTCGCCGGGGCCGAGCTCGGGCACCGGGACATCGTCCAGGTGCAGCGACTTGCGCGGGTCCTTGTCGCGGCTCTCCAGGCCGGCGAACATCTCCGCGTCCTCCTTGTGGACGGTGACCGCCCGGTAGGACTCGGGGAGCGGCAGCGCGGCGAAGTCGTCCGCGGTGCTGTCGGGAGAGACGATTGCGTCCAGGATTTCGTTCACTTGGGGCCTCCGGCGAAGCGTCGAAAAACGCTTGAGGGAACGCTGGGGTCTTGATGCGTGGATGTGATGCGCGGTGCCGTCGGTTCGGCGCGATGTGGTGCTGGCAGCGCGGGTCGCGCAGGAGGTGCCTGTGACGCAGGCGTCCGGGCGCGCATGGATTGCGGGGACAGCCGACGCACGAGGGTGTCTCTGCGCGCCGGCCGCCCGGACACCCTCAACGTATGGCACCGCGTGCCACTCGGCAAGACACTGCGTGCCAAGAATTTCTCTCAGATGTCATCCGGGGGGTACGTATGAGCAACAACGGCCGCCTCTATGGAGGCGGCCGTTGCCAAAAGTGCTCGAAAATGTACGGAAAGTTACGCTTCTCATGTCTTCCGGCGTACCCGCCCGGAGGCCCGCAGGCGCCGTCCGGAAGCTCCCGGAAGCCTTCGGGGTGACGACGGTCGGCCGCTTGGCCGGATCGCGGCCGACCGGACGGGGCTGTGGGGCGGCGTGGCCCCGTGCGTACCCGGTGCGGCGCGGGGCCCCGGCCGGGTCTCAGCGGTCCTTCAGGGCCCGCTCGATCGTGCGCATCACTTCGCTGAGCGGCGCGTCCGTGCGGGCCACCGTGACCAGCACCTCCCCGGTCGTGGACACCGAGGCCGCCGGTTCCCGGTCGGCGGTGGAGCGGCCCGCGCCGATCCCGCTGCCGAAGGTGTCCCGGACGATGGCGAAGGCGTGGTCGAGCTGCGCCTCCACGTCCCCCTTGCCGCCGCCGCGCAGCCAGCGCCGCAGCACGTGGTTGTGGGCCGTCACCACCGCGGAGGCGGCGACCTCGGCGAGCAGCGGGTCGTCGTTGCCGACGTGGTGCGCGCGCTCGTCGAAGTGGCCCAGCAGATAGCGGGTGAACAGCCGCTCGTACCGGGCGACCGAGGCGATCTCCCGCTCCCGCAGCGTGGGCACCTCCCGGGTCAGCCGGTAGCGCTCCACCGAGACGGCGGGGGACGACGCGTACATCCGCATGACTTCCTTGATGCCCCGGCACACGGTGTCGAGCGGGTGCTCGTGAGCGGGCGCCGCGTCGAGCACCGCCTCCGCCCGCACCAGTGTGTCGTCGTGGTCCGGGAAGATCGCCTCTTCCTTCGACCGGAAGTGCCGGAAGAAGGTCCGGCGGGCGACCCCCGCGGCGGCGGCGATCTCGTCGACCGTCGTCGCCTCGTAGCCCTTCGTCGCGAACAGCTCCATCGCCGCGGACGCCAGCTCGCGGCGCATCTTGAGGCGCTGGGCGGCCGCCCGCCGGCTGCCCGCGCTCTCCGGGGCTCCCTCGGACGCCCCCTTCTCGGACGATCGCAGGGTACGAGCGGACTTCACGGGCTGGGACATGTGGGGAACGTAACACGGTGCACTGTCCGTGTGCGGGGGCGGACTCCCTGAAGGCTCCAGGAGCCCGCCCCACCCCGGAGACCGGTCAGCGCCGGGCATACTCGCGGAAGCCGCGCCCCGTCTTACGGCCCAGGCAGCCCGCCGCCACCAGGTGCTCCAGCAGGGGAGCGGGAGCGAGGCCCGGATCGCGGAACTCCCGGTGCAGCACCCGCTCGATGGCGAGCGAGACGTCCAGCCCCACCACGTCCAGGAGCTCGAACGGGCCCATCGGGTAGCCGCCGCCCAGCTTCATCGCGGCGTCGATGTCGTCGAGGGTGGCGTAGTGCTCCTCGACCATCTTCACCGCGTTGTTGAGGTAGGGGAACAGCAGGGCGTTCACGATGAATCCGGCCCGGTCGCCGCAGTCCACCGGGTGCTTGCGGACCGCTGTGCAGACCTCGCGGACCGTCGCGTGCACCTCGTCGGAGGTCAGCACCGTGCGCACGATCTCGACCAGCTTCATCGCCGGGGCCGGGTTGAAGAAGTGCATCCCGATGACGTCCTGCGGCCGCGAGGTGGCGCGGGCACAGGCGACGACCGGCAGCGAGGAGGTGGTGGTGGCGAGCACCGCACCCGGCTTGCAGACCTTGTCCAGCGTCGCGAACAGCTGCTGCTTGACCTCCAGGTCCTCGGCCACCGCCTCGACCGCGAGGTCGACGTCCGCGAACGCGTCGAGGGAACCGGCCGGGGTGACCCGGGCCAGCGTCGCGTCCCGCTGCTCGGCCGTCATCCGGCCCTTGTCGACGGAGCGGGCGAGGGACTTGGCGATCCGGACCTTGGCGGTGTCCGCCTTGTCCTGGCTGCGGGCGGCCAGCACGACGTCGTAGCCCGCCTTGGCGAACACCTCGGCGATCCCGCTCGCCATGGTCCCGGAGCCGGCCACGCCGACGCTGGCGACCGTGCGGCCGGACCCGGCGGCCGCACCCGCCGGGTCCGGCGTCTCGGCGTCGGGCACCACCGTGGCGCTGCCCGGGGCCTCGTACGTGTAGAAGCCGCGGCCCGCCTTGCGGCCCGTCAGTCCGGCCTCGGCGAGCTGCCCCAGGATCGGCGCGGGGGCGTGCAGCCGGTCGCCGGAGGAGGCGTACATCGCGTCCAGGACCCGGCGGGCGGTGTCGATGCCGACCAGGTCCAGCAGGGCGAGCGGCCCCATCGGCAGGCCGCAGCCGAGCCGCATGGCGGCGTCGATGTCCTCGCGGGTGGCGTACTTCGCCTCGAACATCGCGGCGGCCTGGTTGAGGTAGCCGAAGAGCAGGCCGTCGGCGACGAAGCCGGGCCGGTCGCCGACCGCCACCGGCTCCTTGCCCAGCTCGTGGGCGAGGGAGGTCACCGCGGCGACGGCGGCGGGCGCCGTGAGCACCGAGGAGACGATCTCGACCAGCTTCATCGCGGGCGCCGGGTTGAAGAAGTGCAGGCCCAGCACGCGCTCCGGACGGGCGGAGTCGGCGGCGAGCCGGGTCACCGAGAGGGCGTTGGTGCCGGTCGCCAGGATGGTGTCCGGCCGCACGACGGCGTCGAGGGCCGAGAACACCTCGTGCTTGGTCTCGTAATGCTCCGGCACGACCTCGATGACCAGGTCGGCGTCGGCCGCCGCCTGCAGGTCGGAGAAGGTGCGGAAGCGGGCGAGGACGTCCCGCCGCTCCTGCTCGGTCAGCCGCTCGCGCTCCACGGCGCGGGCGGTGGAGGCTTCCAGGGCGGACACGGCCTGCCGGGCGGCGGCTTCGCTGATGTCGATCCCGATGACCTCGCGGCCGGCGCGGGTCAGCACCTCGGCGATACCGGCACCCATGGTGCCGAGGCCGACGACGGCGATCGTGCCGAGGGCGGTGGGGACAGGGGCGGGATCAGGAGTGGACGAACGGTCCATCGCGAGACTCCAGAGGGTGTTCCCCGGGCCGAGGGCGCGGGGAGAGTGACGACTGAGGGTTTCCGGGGTCGCCAAAGGGCGTACCGCGGGAGGGAGTTGCGTGATGTGATGCACGACGGGCAGCACTGCCCGGAGAGAAAGGCGGCAGGCCCTGTCCCGGGGCCGTGCCGTACTGCGTGCTGTGCAGAACCGACTGCACTGACGGCTGCGTCACCAGGCCGCCCGAGCGGGTGTGCTCGTACCCAGAGCTTAACCCGTCAGTAACCAAGTACGCCAGGGGACGGGGAGCGCCGGGAGATGTGGCGCCGACCACTGCCGATCAGCTGCCGATCGGATGCCGAGCAACTGCCGATCACTGGGGAGGACGGCCGATGGAAGAGGACTTCCGCGAACTGGCGGAACGGGTGCGGACCGAAGCGGCGGGAGCGGAGGGGCGGGCGGAGTACGTCCGGCTGGTCGCGCTCACCGCGGAGCTCACCGGGGAGCGCGCCGGGGAGCTCACCGGGGAGCGCGCCGGGGAGCCCGCTGCGGTCGCGCCGGCCGGTGCGGGCGGGGCGGTCGTGGAGCTGGCGGGGGTGCTGGCCGAGTCCGGCCGGCCGCTGTGGGCCCGGGAGATCGCGGCGTTCGGCCTGGCGTGCGCCGGTGACCGGCGCGCCTTCGAACCGCTGGTGCTGCTGCTCAACCACCGGGACCCGGAGCGGTGCGCCACCGCGGCCGCCGCCCTGGCCCGGCTCGGGGACCCCCGGACGGCCCGGGCCGCGGCGGCGCTGGCCACCAACCCACTGCGCACGGCGTACGCCCTGCACCCCGTCCGGCTGCTCACCGTGCTGCGCGCACCGGAGTCGGCGCCGGCGCTGACCGCGACCCTGCGGCGGCTGCTGGCCCCGCACGACCCGTTCTGGCGGATCGCGCTGGCGTGCGTCGAGGGGCTGGGAGCGCTGGGCGACGACCGGGCCGTACCGGTACTGCAAGCGGCCCGGGACCACCCCCGGCTCGCCGCGGCCGCGGCGGCGTCCCTGGCGCGGCTGGGCGCGGGGGCGACGGGCTGAGGAGAGTGGGGGCGGTGGTCTCGGAGGAGGCGGGTCGCAGGAGGCGGTGACGGTGGGGCGGAAGGGGGAGACGCCGGGCCGGGGAGGGGGCGGAGGCGGCCGAGGGGAAGGGGCGGAGACGGCCGGCCGGGAAGAGAGGGAGACGGCCGGCCGGCACGGGAGCGGAGGCGGTCGGCTGGAAGGGATGGAGACGGCGGGCCGGGAAGGGGCCTACGGGCCGAGCGGGGCGGGTCCGGCAGGCGCCGCGCCGGACAGCCGGAGCGTGTAGCGGACCTCCGGGGCCGGTGCGCCGTCCACGACGTTCGGATCCCGCCCGCCGTCCGGGGCGAAGCCCGCGATCGCGTAGAAGCGGCGGGCGCGGGCGTTGCCTTCGAGCACCCAGAGGCGCAGCGCCGTGAATCCGCGGTCGGCGGCGCGCGCGAGTGAGGCGGTCAGCAGGGCCCGCCCGGTGCCGGTGGAGAGGTGTTCGGGGAGCACGTAGAGGGCGTAGAGCTCACCGTCGCCGGGGTCGGCGTCCGCGTCGCGGCAGGGGCCGGTGCAGGCCCAGCCGATGACCTCGCCGTCGCGCTCGGCCACCAGATCGGTGGGGCCGTCGGCGGTGCCGCGGGCGTGCGCGAAGATCTCCCGGCGCCGGGCCAGATCCTCCTCGACGCTCATCGCGTCGAGCGTGGCCTGCGGCAGCAGCCCGGTGTACGCGAATTGCCAGCCGCGCACCCGCACGGCCGACACGGCCCGCAGATCCCGCTCCGTCATGTCCCTGATGAGCAGCATGCGTTCAGGCTAGGCGGGGGATCCGACCGGCGCACCGCGGTTTTCCCGGGGCGCTCACAACAGCGTGAGCTGCGTCGGTTCCGGTTCTGGTTCCGGCGCCGCTGACGGGGCCGTGGCCGGTGGTTCGGCGACGCGGCGCGCCGCGCCCGCGCGGAAGGGGGCCATGCCGAACTCCCGGGCGTACTCGTGGACCTGGCGGGTGATCCGGCGCTGGTACCAGGTCGGCGCGTACGACCCGCCCGCGTACATCGTCTCGTAGCGCCGCACCAGGTGCGGGTGGTGGTGCCCCAGCCACTCCATGAACCACTCCCGGGCGCCCGGCCGCAGATGCAGCACCAGTGGGGTCACCGAGGTCGCCCCGGCGGCCGCGATGGCCCGCACCGTCGCGCGGAGCTGCTCGGGCGTATCGCTGAGGAAGGGGATGACCGGGGCCATGAGGACGGCGCACGGGATGTCGTTGGCCATCAGGGTGCGGCAGACCTCCAGGCGGCGCTCCGGCGCCGGGGTGCCCGGCTCGACGGTGCGCCACAGCTCGTGGTCGAGGAAGCCCACCGAGACGGAGGTGCCGACCTCGGTCACCGCGGCCGCCTGCCGCAGCAGTTCGAGGTCGCGCAGGATGAGCGTGCCCTTGGTGAGGATGGAGAAGGGGTTCGCGTAGTCGCGCAGCGCGGCGAGGATGCCGGGCATCAGCCGGTAGCGGCCCTCGGCCCGCTGGTAGCAGTCGACGTTGGTGCCCATGGCGATGTGCTCGCCCTTCCAGCCCCGGGCGGCGAGCTGCCGGCGCAGCAGTTCGGGCGCGTTGACCTTGACCACGATCTGCGAGTCGAACCCGGCTCCGGTGTCGAGGTCGAGATAGCTGTGCGTCTTGCGGGCGAAGCAGTAGACGCAGGCGTGCGAGCAGCCGCGGTACGGGTTCACCGTCCATTCGAACGGCATCCGGGAGGCCCCCGGCACCCGGTTCACGATCGTGCGGGCCCGGACCTCGTGGAAGGTGATGCCGCGGAATTCAGGGGTGTCGAACGTGCGGGTGACCGCGTCGGTGCCGAAGAGTGCGGGCGCCGCCGTGGTCGCGTCGTCGGTGAGACCGTCCCAGCGCATGGCGCCTCCTTTCCTTGCCCGCTCCACGCTAGAACAGATATTCGATTCGTGCCAGACGGCGGTGCCAGACGGCCGGGGCCGGACAGCCGGTGCCCGGCGGCCGGTACGGGGTGGCTTGTGCGCGGGCGGCCGGTGTGCGGACAGCCGGTGCCCGGACGGCCGGTGCCCCGCGGCGGCCGGATTTGGGCGGGCGCGCCGCCGGTGGTTGGCTGTGCGGCACCAGATCCGGGCCCGGATCCGGACACCGGCAGGTCGACGGAAGGAACAGCGATGGCGCAGGTCGAGGCCACCACGGAGCGGATCGTCCAAGCGGAACCGGAGGCGGTGTTCACGGCACTGGCCGACTACTCCGGCACCCGCGCCGAGCTGCTCCCCGAGCACTTCAGCGAGTACGAGGTGCGCGAGGGTGGCAGCGGGGAGGGCACCCTGGTGCACTGGAGGCTCCAGGCCACCAGCAAGCGGGTCCGCGACTGCCTGCTGGAGGTCTCCGAGCCCAGCGCCGGGCAGCTGGTGGAGAAGGACCGCAACTCCTCCATGGTCACCACCTGGACCGTGACCCCGGCCGGGACCGGCGCGGCCAACGTCGTCGTCACCACCGTCTGGAACGGCGCGGGCGGCATCGGCGGCTTCTTCGAGAAGACCTTCGCCCCCAAGGGTCTCGGCCGGATCTACGACGCGGTGCTCGCCAAGCTCGCCGCCCACGTCGAGAAGTAGCCCCGGAGGTACGTCGTTCGGCGACCGGCCGCGGGTGCTGCCCGGGGCCGTCGCCGCAGCGCACCCGAAGCTCACCGGAACGAGTGGTTTTCCGGTGGCTTCGGGCAGGTGCCGCGGATTCCCCGGCTCGGCCGAAAGACGCTGATGAGCGCCCGATGCCCGTCAGGCGCACGGTGGTTGGGCCCCGATCCGGTCCCTCGTCCCGGTGAATCGTCGCGCTTGCTCCCGGTTGTCGTGCAATGCGACAACTGGCGGCGCAAACGCGACGAGGGGAGCTGTACGTGGGCGGGACCACACTGGTGAAGGACGCGCGGCCGGCCGCCGCGGCCGCCCCCGCCGACCACCCTCCCGCCGGCCCCGTACCGCCCCCGCAGCTCGGCCCGCGCCGGATCCGGGCGGTCTTCCTGGGCCTGATGCTGACCCTGCTCCTCGCGGCGCTCGACCAGACCATCGTCGCCACCGCGCTCCCCGGGATCGTCGGCGAACTGCACGGCCTGGACCGGATGTCCTGGGCCGTGACGGCCTACCTCCTCGCCTCGACCGTCGTGCTGCCCGTCTACGGCAAGTGCGGCGACCTCTTCGGCCGCAAGGGCGTCTTCCAGTTCGCCATCGTGGTGTTCGTCATCGGCTCCGCCCTCGCGGGCCGGTCCGGGACGATGAACGAACTGATCGCTTTCCGCGCGGTCCAGGGCGTCGGCGGCGGAGGCCTGATGATCGGCGTCCAGGCGATCATGGCCGACATCGTCCCGGCCCGGGAACGCGGCCGGTACATGGGCGCCATCGGAGCCGCGTTCGGCCTCGCCTCCGTCGCCGGACCGCTGCTCGGCGGCTTCTTCACCGACCACGCGTCCTGGCGCTGGTGCTTCTACATCAACGTGCCCTTCGGCCTGGTCACCCTGGCCGTCATCGCCGTCGTGCTCAAGCTGCCGAAGCCCGCCGCCCGGCCCCGCCTCGACATCCTCGGCGCGCTCCTCCTCGCCGCCGCCTCCACCTGTCTGGTCCTGCTGACCAGTTGGGGCGGCACCGAGTACGCCTGGACCTCCCGGGTCGTCCTCGGGCTCGCCTGCGGGGCCGTGGGCTCGGTGCTGCTCTTCGTCGTCGTCGAGAACTTCGCCCCCGAACCGATCATTCCGATGCGGCTGTTCCGTGACGGTGTGTTCACCATGACCGGGCTCATCGGCATGGTCATCGGGGTCGCGCTGTTCGGCGCCGCCAGCTATCTGCCGACCTTCCTCCAGATGGTCGACGGGGCGAGCGCCACCGAGTCCGGACTGCTGATGCTGCCCATGATGGGCGGCATCGTGCTCGCCTCCGTGCTCTCCGGACAGATGATCAGCCGCACCGGCCGCTACAAGGTCTACCCGGTGACAGGCTGCGCCGTCTCCATGGTCGGCATGTGGCTCCTGTCCCGGCTCGGCACGGACACGAGCCGGGCCGAGTACAGCGTCTGGATGGCGATCCTCGGCGTCGGCATCGGTCTGGTCATGCCGGTGCTCGTCCTGGCGGTGCAGAACGCGGTGCCGCCCGCCGACCTCGGCGTGGCCACCAGCGCCAACAACTACTTCCGGCAGATGGGCGGTTCGGTCGGCGCGGCGGTCTTCGGCATGCTCTTCGCCGGCCGGCTCACCGACAGCCTGGCGGACGAACTCCCCGCCGGGGTCGCCCTGCCGGAGCCGGACTCGATCACCCCGCGGATGGTGCACGCCATGGAGGCGGCGCTGCGCGACGGATACATCCGGGCGTACGCCGAGGCCATGCCGCGCATCTTCCTCTACCTCGTGCCGGTGCTGCTGCTCGGCTTCCTGCTCGCCTTCCTGTTGACGGAGAAACCCCTGGTGTCCTACCACGCCCCCACCGCCGAGACCACGACCGTCCCGCCCGCACGGTCCTCCACCGGGGCCGCCACCGCCGCCCCCGGCCCGGTGTCCGGCACCGGCGCGGCGCCGGCCGGGGTACCGGTCTGCGGCACGGTCCAGCACCACGACGGGACCACGGTCCCCCGCGCCGCGCTCACCCTCATCGACGTCTCCGGCCGGCAGATCGGACGCGGCGCCTCCGGCGAGGACGGGCGGTACGCGCTGAGCACGCCCGGACCGGGCTCCTATGTGCTCATCGCGGCGGCGGGCGGGCACCAGCCGCAGGCCGTGAGCGTCACCGTCGGCGAGCGCCCGGTCGACCTCGACGTGGTGCTCGGCGGCGCGGGCCGGCTCGCCGGGACGGTGCTGACCGCGGACGGCTCGCCGGTGCGGGACGCCACGGTGACCCTCACCGACGTCCGCGGCGAGGTGGTCGCCACCACCCGCAGCGGGCGGGAGGGCGGTTATGTGATGGGGGAGCTGGTCGCCGGGGAGTACGTTCTCGCCGCCAGCGCCCCGGCCTTCCGCCCGGCCGCCCTCGCCGTCACCGTCCAGGCGGCCCGGGAGACCCGGCAGGACGTCGAGCTCGCGGGCGGCGCGGTGCTCCGCGGCACCGTACGGGCGCACGCCGGCCGCGCCGTCGAGGACGCCCGGGTCACCCTGCTGGACGCGGCGGGCAATGTGGTCGACACCCTGACGACGGGACTGGACGGCACCTTCCGGTTCGTCGACCTGTCGGCGGGCGAGTACACGGTGATCGCCGCCGGGTACCCGCCGGTGGCCACCGTGCTCCAGGTGGCCGGCGGGGGCCGCACCGAACGGGATCTCCAGCTCGGGCACGAGGACTGACGGGCGGTCGGCGGGGGCGGCCGGGTGGTGCGGCCGACGGGGGGTGCGGGGCCGGGTGGTGAGGAACCGGGTGGTGAAGGGCCGTCGGGAGGGGCCCGCGCAGAGGCGGCCCGCCATCCGCGTCGGCTTTGCTCGACGCAGGCTTTCGTCCCGGGGTGCTGGGGCGCTGGGGGTGGCTCTGCCCGTCCGGCCGCTGGTCATGGGCCGTACGGGCTGACTTCCCGCGGCCGGCCCGGTGCGGTTGTCCACAGGCCTGGTTCGGCCCCGCGGCGGCGCGTACCGTCGTGGCATGAAGATCCTCATTTCCGCGGACATGGAGGGCGCGACCGGTGTGACCTGGCCGGGCGATGTGCTCCCGGGCAGTGAGCAGTGGGAGCGCTGCCGCCCCCTGTTCACGTCCGACGTGAATGCGGCGATCGCCGGTTTCTTCGACGGCGGCGCGGACGACGTGGTGGTCAACGAGGCGCACTGGACCATGCGCAACCTGCTCCTGGAGCAGCTCGACGACCGGGCGCAGATGCTCACCGGGCGGCACAAGGCGCTGAGCATGGTCGAGGGCGTGCAGCACGGGGACGTGGACGGGGTGGCGTTCGTCGGCTATCACACCGGTGCGGGCACCGAGGGGGTGCTGGCCCACACCTATCTGGCCAACTCCGTCACCGGGGTCTGGGTCGACGGCACCCGCGCGAGCGAGGGCCTGCTCAACGCCCTGGTGGCCGCGGAGTTCGGGGTCCCGGTGGTGCTGGTCACCGGCGACGACAGAACGTGCGAGGACGCCGCCGGATGGGCTCCGCGGGCGCGCGGCGTGGCCGTCAAGGACTACGTCTCGCGGTACGCGGCGGTCTGCCGCACCCCGGCCCGCACGGCCGCCGACATCCGCGCGGCGGCGAAGGAGGCGGCGGGGCTGGCGATGCGTCACGAACCGGCACGGAAGGGGCCGTTCACCGTGGAGCTGGAGTTCGACGCGGAGCACCTGGCGGGAGCGGCGACGGTGGTTCCGGGGGTGGCGGCCACCGGGGAGCGCCGGGTCGCCTACACGAGCGACACGATGTACGACGGCATCCGCTGCTTCAAGGCCGTCACCACCATCGTGTCGGCGGCGACGGAGGAGCAGTATGGCTGAGCGGACGGCCCCGGACGGGGCGGCGGTGGACGAGACCGCGATGGACGAGGTGGTGCGGTTCACCTCGGACCTGATCCGTATCGACACCACCAACCACGGGGGCGGGGACTGCACCGAGCGGCCCGCCGCCGAGTACGTCGCGGGGCTGCTCACCGAGGCAGGCATGGAACCGGTCCTGCTGGAGCGGGCGCCCGGCCGGACGAATGTGGTGGCCCGGATCGAGGGCACCGACCCGACGGAGACGGCCCTGCTCGTCCACGGCCATCTGGACGTGGTGCCCGCCGAACCGGCCGACTGGACCGTGCACCCCTTCTCCGGCGAGGTCCGGGACGGCGTGGTGTGGGGCCGTGGCGCCATCGACATGAAGAACATGGACGCGATGGTCCTGTCGGTGCTCCGCTCCTGGGCGCGCACGGGGGCCCGGCCCCGGCGGGACATCGTGCTGGCCTTCACCGCCGACGAGGAGGACAACGGCGAGTACGGCTCGGGCTTCCTCGCCGACCGGCACCCGGAGCTGTTCGAGGGGTGTACGGAGGGCATCTCCGAGTCCGGCGCGTTCACCTTCCACGCCAACGGGCGGCGGTTCTACCCGATCGGGGCGGGGGAGCGGGGCACGGCGTGGCTGCGGCTGACGGCCGACGGCCGCGCGGGGCACGGCTCCAAGGTCAACCGGGAGAACGCCGTGAGCAGACTGGCCGGCGCGGTCTCCCGGATCGGGGACCACCGGTGGCCGGTCCGGATCACCCCGACGGTTCGGGCCGCGCTGACCGAACTCGCGGCGGCGCACAGCATCGCGGCGGAGCTGCCCGCGGACGACCCGGAGGCCCTGGCCCGCGCCGTCGACGCCCTGATCGCCGAGCTGGGCCCGGCCGGCGCGATCGTCCAGCCGACGGTGCGCAACAGCACGAACCCGACGGTGCTCGAAGCCGGCTACAAGATCAATGTGATTCCGGGCCATGCCACGGGCTTCGTCGACGGCCGGATCCTGCCGGGCGGTGAGGACGAGTTCCGGCAGACCCTCGACCGCCTCACCGGCCCGTACGTGGACTGGGAGTTCCACCACCGCGAGGTCCCGCTGCAGGCCCCGGTCGACTCCCCGTCCTTCCGGGCCATGCGGGAGGCCGTGGAGCACTTCGACCCGGGCGCCACCGCGGTGCCCTACTGCATGTCCGGGGGGACGGACGCCAAGCAGTTCTCCCGGCTGGGCATCGTCGGGTACGGCTTCTCCCCGCTGAAGCTGCCCGAAGGCTTCGATTACCAGGCGCTGTTCCACGGTGTCGACGAGCGGGTGCCGGTGGAGGCTCTCCAGTTCGGCGTCCGGGCCCTCGACCGCTTCCTGCGGAACAGCACCACGGCGCGGACCGGGGGCGGCGGACCGGGCAGTACGGAGCTGGGTGGTGCGGCACCGGATGGTACGGCACCGGGTGGTACGGAACCGGGTGGTGCGGAGCCGGGCGGTACGGAGCCGGGCGGTGCGGAACCGGGTGGTGCCGGCGCGGGCGCGGGCGCGGGCGGCGGAACATGACCACGGTCCCCTACGGCGGGTGGCGCTCGCCGATCGATGCCGCGCTGGCCGCCGCGCGCGACGGCCGGCCGGAGTTCCTCGGCACCGTCGGGGCCGAGACCTGGTGGACCGAACCGCGGCCCGGTGAGCACGGCCGGCGGGCGCTGGTGCGGCGCACCGCGGACGGCCGCACGCATTCCCTGCTTCCCCCGCCCTGGAACGTCCGCAGCCGGGTCATGGAGTACGGCGGCAGCCCCTGGGCGGCCGTGCCCCGGGACGGGGGCGGACCGCTCGGCGTCTTCGTCCACTTCGCCGACCAGCGGCTGTACGCGTTCGAACCGGACGCGCCGTCGGATTCGGCGCCCCGCCCCCTCACGCCGCTGTCGCCGGCCGGCCGGGGGCTGCGCTGGGCGGACCCGCGGATCCTGCCCGAGCGCGGCGAAGTGTGGTGCGTCCTGGAGGAGTTCACCGGTGACCCACCCGGCGCCGTGCGGCGGGTCCTCGCGGCGGTGCCGCTGGACGGCTCGGCCGCCGAGGACCGGACCGCCGTGCGTGAACTCACCGGCGCCGGGCGCCGGTTCGTCACCGGCCCGCAGCTCTCCCCCGACGGCCGGCACGCCGCCTGGATCGCCTGGGACCACCCCAGGATGCCCTGGGACGGCACCGAGCTGCTGCTCGCCGACGTCCTGCCGGACGGCACGCTCGGCGCGCCCCGGACGCTGCTGGGGGCGCCGGAGAGTGCGGAAGAGGCCGTCGCCCAGGTCGCTTGGGCGGACGACGGGACGCTGCTCGTGGCGAGCGACCGCGACGGCTGGTGGAATCTGTACCGCGTCCGCCCGGAGGACGGCCGGGCCACCGCGCTCTGTCCGCGCGCGGAGGAGTTCGCCGGGCCGCTGTGGAAGCTCGGCAGCCGCTGGTTCGCCCCGCTGTCGGACGGGCTGATCGCCGTGGTGCACGGCACGGGCACCACGGCCCTCGGCATCCTCGACCCCCGGACCGGCGAACTGTACGACGCCCCCGGGCCCTGGACGGACTGGGAACCGTCCCTCGCCGTACAGGGCTCACGGGTGACGGGTGTCGCCGCCGGGCCGTACAGCGGCCACGAGGTCGTCGAACTCGACACCGCCACCGGCCGTACCCGGGTGGTCGGGGCCGCGCACCACGATCCGGTCGACCCGGCGTACTACCCGGAGATCCGGCACCGGAGCTTCCCGGGCCCCGGCGGCCGGGAGATCCACACCCATGTCCACCCGCCCCGCAACCCCGCGCACACCGGCCCGGCCGGGGAGCTCCCGCCGTACGTGCTGTGGGCGCACGGCGGCCCCACCGGCCGCGCCGCTCCCGTACTCGACCTGGAGGTCGCCTACTTCACCTCCCGGGGCATCGGGGTCGCCCTGGTCGACTACGGCGGCTCCACCGGCTACGGGCGCGCCTACCGCGACCGGCTGCGGGGACAGTGGGGGATCGTGGACGTGGAGGACTGCGCCGCCGTCGCCCTGGCACTGGCCGACGAGGGCAGCGCCGACCGCGCCCGGCTCGCCGTCCGCGGCGGCAGCGCCGGCGGCTGGACGGCCGCGGCCTCCCTGGCCCGCACGGACGTGTACGCCTGCGGCACCGCCGCCTACCCCGTCCTGGACCTCACGAGCTGGGCCGACGCCACCCACGACTTCGAGGCGCACTACCTCGACAGCCTGGTGGGCCCACCGGACGACCTCCCGGACCGGAACCGCGAACGGTCCCCGCTGCACCGCGCGGACGGGATCAGGGCGCCCCTGCTGCTCCTCCAGGGGCTGGACGATGTCATCTGCCCGCCCGAGCAGTGCGAGCGGTTCACCGCCGAGCTGGCCGCGCGGGGCCTGCCGTACCGGTACCTCACGTTCCAAGGGGAGGGGCACGGATTCCGCCGCGCGGACACCATGATCCGGGTGCTCGAAGCGGAACTGGCCCTCTATGCGGAGGTGTTCGGCCTTGTGCTGCCGGAGCCGCCTGCTGCTTCGGGGCCTCCGGGGCCTCCAGGGGCTTCGGGGCCTCCGGGCGCTTCGGGGGAAGCCGGGAGCGCCCGCGGTGGTGCCCACCGTCCCGGGACAGCGGCGGCACCGGGGCTCGGTGTGCCGTGAGGTGAGGGGCGCTCTGTCGCGACGGCGAGGACTGCCGCCTCAGGGACCGGGGTTCGGTGGGCCGGTGTTCGGAGGGAGGGGGGTGGGGGAGGCCGAACCCCCTGGACTCGTGGTGCCACCCTGGTGAGCCGCTGGTTCCGCGGGAGATCCTGGATTCAGCACGGCAGGGGAGACGGGGAACGCAACCCCGGGTGATGACCGGGAGCCCACCCGGGATGGTGTCCGGGGGACCGTCCAGGACGCCGACTTCGTCCGGGAATCCGTGAGGGAGGCGGACCGGAGCGGGGACCGCGGAGATTCCAGGAGGGGCAGAGCATGTCCGGCAGTGGCAGTGGCAGTGGCAGTGGCAGCGGCAGCAGCGGCGGCGGCAGTGGCAGTGGGAGCAGCGACGACAGCGTCGGCAGTGGCACGACGGCCCAGGGGGGACCGCGTCGGAGACGAACGGCGCGGCTGTTCACCGTGCCGTCCGCCTCCGGCAGTTTGGCCGCCGCGCTGTACGGGATCCTCGCGCTGCCTCTCGCGCTGGCCGGGGCGGTCCTGGCGGTGGCCGGGCTGCTCGTCGGCGGTGTGCTGTCGGTGACCCCGCTGGGGCCGTGGCTGATCGCCGGTACCGTGCGCGCCTGCCTGGGCGCCGCGGGTGGCCACCGTGCCCTGGCCCGGGTCCTGTTGGGCGAACATCTCGACGCGCCGGAGCGCCGTACCGCGTCCGGCCTCTTCAACCGGCGCCGCGCGATGCTCCGGGACCCGGCCGGGTGGCGGGCGGTGGGCTGGCTGCTCGCCGCCCCGGTGACCGCGGTGCTCCCGTTCGTCACCGTGCTCGTCGCCTACGTCTACGGGCTGGTGTTCCTGACCATGCCGGTGCTTCAGCGGTGGAACCACACCACGGTCCGGGAGCCGGACGGCACCACCCGCCGTGTCGCGGTGTCCTTCGCCGGGCTGGAGGTCGACTCCTGGCCGCTGCTGGTGGTGGTGTCGGTGGTGGGCCTGGCGCTGCTGCTCTGCGGTCCCCTGGTGCTGCGCGCCGCTCTCGCCCCGCACCGGTCGCTGCTGCGCGTCCTGCTCGGTCCGAGTGCCGCGCAGAGCCGTATCCGGGATCTGGAGGAGACCCGGGCCCATGCCGTGGACGACGCCGCGGCCACCCTGCGGCGCATCGAACGCGACCTGCACGACGGTACGCAGGCCCGGCTGGTCGGCCTGGGCATGCACCTCACCATGATCCGGGAGCTGGTGGACGCCGGTGCGGAGCGGCAGCAGCTGCTCTCGGTGGTCGACACCGCTCGCGACCACGCCAAACGGGCCGTGTCGGACCTCCGTGACCTGGTGCGCGGCATCCATCCGCCCGTCCTCGACCAGGGGTTGGGGCCGGCGCTGGCCACGCTGGCCGCGGACTGCGCGCTGCCGGTCGAGGTCTCGGCGGACGGCGTCGAGCGGCCGCCTCCGGCGATCGAGAGCATCGCCTACTTCTGCGCCGCCGAACTGCTGGCCAATGTCGTCAAACACAGCGGTGGCAGCGCCGCGGCCGTGGCGGTGCGGCGGGAGGGAGAGCTGCTCCGGCTGACCGTCTCGGACGACGGCGGCGGCGGAGCGCGGATCGGCGGCGGCAGCGGCCTGACGGGACTGCTGGCCCGGGTCCGGACGGTGGACGGGACACTCGTCGTCGACAGCCCGAGCGGAGGGCCTACGGTGGTCACCGTCGTACTGCCCTGTCCCGCGCTGTCCTGTCCTGCGCTGCCCTGTCCTGCCCCGTCCCGTCCCGTCCTGCCCGCTCTGCCCTGCCCGCCGTCGAGCCGACCGCTCGACGCCGTCCCCGCTCCGCCCCGACCGGCGTCCGCCGGTGACGCATGACGGGACGGAACACGTGGCTGGACACAGCGCATGGCAGGACACAGCGCATGGCAGGACGGAAGCGCATGGCAGGACGGAACGGATGACGGGACCGTGACGCAGGCCAGGACGGTGGCGGGGCGGGGCGGGCGGTGAAGCCGGGAGCGCGTGCGCCCGGGGCGGTGACGGGGCGGCAGGTCCGCCCGGGACGCCGGTGGCGGCGCGCGTCCCGAACGGTGACGAGAACACGGGGGTTGTCCGACGATGCGCGTCGTCATTGCCGAGGATTCCGCGATTCTGCGCGAGGGGCTCGCCGGGCTCCTCGCCCTGCGGGGCGTGGAGGTGGTGGCGGCCGTCGGCGACGCGGCGGCCCTGCACACCGCGGTGACCGAACACCGGCCGGACGCGGCCGTGATCGACATCCGGCTGCCGCCCGACCACACCGACGAAGGTCTGCGGGCGGCGATCGCCATCCGCCGGGAGACGCCCGAGGTGGGTGTGTTGATCTTCTCCCAGTACGTGGAGACCCGCTACGCGGCCGATCTGCTCGCGCAGGGCTCGGCGGGGGTCGGCTATCTGCTGAAGGAACGGGTCGTCGACATCGGTGAATTCGTCGACGCGCTGCGCCGGGTCGCCGACGGCGGCACCGCCCTCGACCCCGAGGTGGTGACCCGTCTGATGGGCGCGGGACGTCAGCCCCGGGGCCTGGAGCACCTCACACCGCGCGAGCGCGAGGTCCTGTCCCTCATGGCCGAGGGACACACGAACACCGGGATCGCTCAGCAGTTGGTGGTGTCGGAGCGGGCCGTCGAGAAGCACATCTCGAACATCTTCCTCAAGCTCGACCTGCCGCCGTCGGAGGACGGCCATCGCAGGGTGCTGGCCGTCCTCCGGTACCTGCGGGTCTGAGACCGCTGATGGCTCCGACGGCTGATGGCCCCGACGGCCGGGGCCGGCCCCGGCCGTCGGGGGCGTGGGCGTGGGCGTGGGTACCCGGGGGCCGAGCGGGTGCCTGGGGCCGAGGCGGTCCTGCTGCCGGTCCTGCCGGTTCGGGGCCCGGTCCTGCCCGGCTGGTCCTGCGGGTTCGGGCCGGTTCTATGGGACTGGTCCTGTGGGGCCGGTCCTGTGGGGCAGGTCGGGTCCTGCGGGTCCGCGAACACGGCGGCCGTCCGGAGTCGGACCCGGCTCCGGACGGCCCGTGGGCTCACCCGGACGGGTCAGCCGACCTCCCCGGAGGGACGGGACCCGCAGGCCAAGCCCGCGCCGGGGGCACATGCTGGACACAGAGGGTCTGCCGATGTCCCTGGAGGAGGGTCCGGACATGAGTCCCAAGACATCCACGAGCAGGGGAGGCAGGAGTCGCGGCGCGAAGGGACGCTTCATGGAGTCCCTGACGCCCGGCCGGGTGGCGGTGATCGTCGTAGCGGTCCTCGCCCTGGTGTTCATCCTCGAGAACACCGCCAAGACCAAGATCAGGCTGATCGTGCCGGAGGTGATCATGCCGCTGTGGGTCGCCCTGCTGGCCATGGTGCTCATCGGCATCCTGTGCGGCGCGTACCTCTTCCGGAGGCGGCGGTGAGACCCGGCGGGACCCCGGTTCCGCGGCTGACCACCGTACTGGCCCTGGCCGGAGTCGCCGCCGTCGCCGCCCTCGCCGCGGCCGTCCCACCGGCCCCGGCTGTCGCCCTCACCCGGGGGCCGTCCGGCGTCACCCCCGGGTCGGGGGGAGCTGCGGCCGTCCCGGGCTCCGGCCCGTCCGCCTCTATCGGCCCCTCCGCCCCTTTCGGCCCGTCAGCCCGTACCGACCCATCAGCCCATGAGGCCGGGCCGGTACCCACGGAGCCCCCGTCCGCTGGACTCGTGTCGGCCGGGCCCATGTCCGCCGGACCTGCTCTCACCATGCCCGTGTCCGCCGGACCCGCGTCCGACGGACCCGCTCCCACCGGACCAGTGTCCGCCGTCACACCTCCCCTCGGCTCCGCCGCCACCGGGGCAGCTTCTGCCGGGCGCACTCCGGACGGGCCCGCCCCCGCCGATCGGAGACCCCTGCCCGACCTCGTCGGGAAGACGGTGACCGCGGCCCAGGAGACGGCGCGGGCCGCGGGTTTCCTCACGCCCCGTACCTACGATGCGCTCGGGCTGGGCCGTGCGGTGACGGCGGGTGACCACTGGACGGTGTGCGCCCAGGACCCACGCCCGGGCGAGGTCGAGACCACGGCCGAGATCACGCTGGCCGTCGTTCAACTGGAGGAAACCTGCCCCGTGGCCCAGGGGTGAAGGGCCCGTGGCCCAGGAGCGGAGGGTGGGTATCTCCGCCCGCTGCCCGGGTGCTGCCCATGCTCGCTGCCCGTGTGCTACCCATGCCCGCTGCCGGTCCCCGCTGCCGGTCCCCGCTGCCGGTCCCCGCTGCCGGTCCCCGCTGCCGGTCCCCGCGGCCGCTGCCCGTCCCCGCTGCCCCTCCGAGCACTTCGCCCTCCCACCGGTCCCGGACGGCTCGATCGTCCGGGCGGCACGATCCCCTCGTTCGGCCGTCGCGCCCTGGCACGGGGTGCCAGAATCCCGATATGGATCATGTAATGGACGGAACGGCCTACGCCTGGTCCGCGCTCGGCGGCGACCGGGCGTTGCCCTCGCGGATCGACTACCGGGCCACGGAGGGGGCGCTGCCTTCGTCGCTCCCGGTCATGGAGCTGGCGCGGGCGTGCGTCGCCGCGTGCTCGCTGGCCGCCGCCGAACTCGCCGCCCGGCGGACGGGCGGAGACCTTCCCCGCGTGACCGTCGACGACGCGGCCGTCGCCACCGCGTTCGTCAGCGAGCGCGAACTGCTCGTGGACGGCCGGGTGCCGCAGACGTTCGCGCCGCTCTCCCGCTTCTGGCGGGCGAAGGACGGCTGGGTGCGGACCCATGCCAACTATCCGCACCACCGCGCCCGGTTGCTCGACGCCCTCGGGATCCCCGACCCCGGCGGCGAGACCGGTGACGACGAGGCGACCGTCGGCCGGCTCGCCACCGAGCTCACGCTCCGCGCCGCGGAGGAGGTCGAGGAGATCGTGAACGCGGCCGGGGGGCTGGCCATCGCCGTCCGCGGCCCCGTCGAGTGGGCCGCACACCCGCAGGGCCTGGCCGCCGCCGCGCTGCCGCTGGTGCACCGCGAACGCCTCGACCACGGCCCGGTGCGCTCGCTCCCCGCGCTGCCGGCGGCCGGACCGGTGCTGCCCGCCTCCGGGGTACGCGTCCTGGACCTCACCCGGGTCATCGCCGGCCCGGTCGCCACCCGGACGCTCGCGCTGCTCGGCGCGGACGTGCTGCGGATCGACGCGCCGCAGCTTCCCGAGATCGCCGACCACCACGCCGACACGGGATTCGGGAAGCGGTCCGCGGTGCTGGATCTCGGCAGCCGTGCCGACCGGGACACGTTCGAGGACCTGCTCTCCACCGCCGACGTCGTGGTCACCGGTTACCGTCCGGGAGCGCTCGACCGCCATGGGCTGGCCCCCGCCGCGCTGGCCGAACGCCGGCCCGGACTGGTGGTCGCCCGGCTGAGCGCCTGGGGGACGGAGGGGCCCTGGGCAGGGCGTCGCGGGTTCGACAGCCTGGTGCAGGCGGCGTCCGGGATCGCCGCGACCGAGTCGGGGCCGGACGGCCGCCCCGGTGCCCTCCCGGCCCAGGCCCTCGACCACGGCAGCGGCTACCTGCTGGCCGCGGCCGTGCTCCGGGCGCTCACCGAGCAGCAGGACGAGGGCGGCAGCCGGCTGGCGACCCTCGCGCTCGCCCGCACGGCGGCCTGGCTGCTCACCGGCGTCGGCGGCCCGGCGCCCGGCGGGGCCGCGCGGGAAACGGACCGGACGGGTCGGACGGCTCCCGCCGACGACACCCGGAGCCGGCGGGCCGAGACCACGGGCCCGCTCGGCACGATGCGCTACGCGCGCTCGCCGGTCGCGTTCGAAGGCTCCCCCGAGGACTGGGCCAGCCCGCCCGGCATCTGGGGCACCGACCGGCCCGCCTGGCGCTGACGCGAGCACCGGCGGTCCCCGTCCTGCGCTGTCGAGGGGGCATCGAGGGGGCCGTGCGGCATCGCCGAGGGGCATTGAGGGGTCCGTGCGGCGCCGTCGAGGGGCACCGACGGGCTCTCGCTCGTCGGCCGGTGAGGGGGCGCCCCAGTCCCCCCGACGCCTCCGTTCCCCGGGCCGCTCCCAGCCCCCGGGGCGGAAGCGGCTCCCTGGGACGGAACGCGGGCCTCGCCACTGGAGCCGGACGGACCCTCGTTCCTACGATGTCCCGATGCCTGACACTCACTACCTCGCCACCGGCCCCCGGGTCGCCATCCGGCACATCGGCCCCGAGGACATGGAGGAGTTCACCGCCGCCGTCCGGGCCAGCACGGCGCTGCTCCACCCGTACGCGTTCCTGCCCTCGAACGCGGAGGAGTTCGAGATGTGGAGCGCGAAATTCCAGGTGCCGTCCGGTGAGGGCTATGTCGTCTGCGACCGGGAGAGCGGCCGGATCGAGGCGGGCATCGCCATCAACAACATCGTGTACGGGGCGTTCCAGTGCGGAGCCGTCGGGTACGGGGCCTTCGCACACTCCGCGGGCCGCGGTCTGATGACCGAGGGGCTGGGGCTCGTCATCCGCCATGCCTTCGACGCACTGGGGCTGCACCGTCTGGAGGCCAACATCCAGCCCGGGAACGTCGCTTCCCTGAAGCTGGTCAAGCGGCTCGGCTTCCGCCACGAGGGGTTCTCACCCGACTTCCTGTACATCGGCGGTGAGTGGCGGGACCACGAGCGCTGGGCCGTCACCAGCGAGATGTTCCGGGACCGGCCGGCCGCGCCGACGGAATCCGGCGAGGGCGTTCCCACCCACCGTTCCACCACGAAGGGCTGCTCCACCGAAGACACTTCCTTGGGGGACCTCGACCGGCCCGCGTCCTGAGAGCGGCGCCGGACGGCCGGACCTGCCGCCGGCCAGGCTTGCCACCGACCGGACCCACCCCACCGGGCCGCCCGAGCCGGACCACGTCCAGGATCCCGGTCCACGATGTGGCGCCGGGCTCCAGGACTGCGACGAAGGAGTAGGGCGCCAGCCCGGGATGACCTGCGAGGCGGACTTCGTCCGCCCGTTGACGTGCAGAACAGCCGGTCCGCCGAGCACGGCGCGTGGGAATGCCGAGGACCGCTGCCCAACCACATGAACGAACTTGCTACTTGAGCGTGCCCGCCGCAACTGTCGCGCTTCGGCCGGCCGCCGCGGCGACGTCGCCTTGGTCGCCGTCGACGCTACCGCGATAGTGTTTCTGATGAATGGCGGCGGCCAACTCCATCGTCGGCACCTGCTCGCTGAAGCGCGCCGCCACCTCGCCCCCAGCCTTGCACGGCTGCCGCCGTGACCCTGGCTTGGACGAGAAGGTTACGGGCGCGCACCAGACCGGCCAGGGGAGCGGGAGACCCCGCGCTGGGGCGGGCCCGGCGGAGCGCGCGGACGGTGCGCGGGCACCGTCCCGGAAAGCCACCAGTACCTGGTAGCTGGGGCAGTAGATCAACGGCCGGGCACGGGGCAGGGTGCAGATGCCGGACCACGGTGCCCAAACTCGCCGAGCGAAGTACTTGATCGACACAGGCAAGGGCACCAAGTTTCGCGTGGCGCAGCAACGAACCTCGCAGAACAGGTGGGTACCGATCGGCGTGCTCGAATTCTCCGGTACGCCGAAAGGTGCCGCTGTCGACCATCAGCATGGAAACGGTCAAGGTGCCGAGGACATCGCCTGGGACGCGGTCGCTTTCAGAAGCTGCCACGCAAGCCAAAGAAGTCGCTTCTCTTGACGAGTGGGTGCCGGGCATCATTGTCGTCGATACGGGTCATACACGAGAGGGTGAGTGCAGCAGGTGTCTGGAGATGGGCAGACGGCTTTGACAGAGCTGTGGCAGCAGCGATGGCCCCACTGCCCTCCGGTGGGCTACAAGCTTCGTGACCCGTATCGAGATGTTTGGGTGCGCTTTCACAGCCTGCCGGAGTCGAAGCGGTACGCAGAGAATGAGAGCGAGTACGCCGTCGTCCTGGCTCGTTACAACACCGTCCTCGACGAGTTGTTCGCTGGCACGGACGTATACGTGATCACTCCCCACTGGGCGAGTGAAGCCGAGGTCCCCCCGTTCCAACCCGACGCCGGCTACTGGCAGAGCCTGCTGGTGGAGGACGATCCAGAGCCGGAGTTCCGCACCTACTGTCACCTCTTCGCCGCCCGCCGACCTTGGCAACGTGGCTGCATCGACGAGTTGCTCCGTGACATCGCCGACGACAGGGTGGCGGGAGTCCTCATCACCGACACTCGGATGCGGCGCATACACCACCCCTACGACGGTGGCGCCGACGTCTTCCTCACCACACCGCAGGAACGGGACCGCACGCGCGATCGGCATACCAACTGGCTCTCCAGTCATCCGTCAGGTCTCTGACAGCCCCGGATGACACGCCCGCCCACCGTGCCTGATTCAGGCCATCAGCCGGCGGAAGCAGATAAGCCCTGCCGCGATGCCGACGAAGACGAGAAGTGCTCGGCCTCACGCTCGTAGCGGCGGTGGACCGACAGCAGCCGGCCAACCAGGACACCGTCTTCCCGACCACCCAACGGTGGCGGCCGAGTCGACGTGAGGACTCCGCCCTTGCGGACGATGCGGTGGCTGTGCCGCACTGACGGGGCAGGGGGCGCGCACCGCCGACCGGACCGTACATGTTGCTGACGTGGAATTGCCCCCGAAATGTTTGGTTGTGGGGTGCTGGCCAACTCTCAGGAGGACACGTGATGCCCATGCTGAGTCGTCGAGAAGTCGAGGCGCATGTCGAGTTCTACGCCTTGTGGGCGGAGGACGCGGATGAGGAGGAGTTCGGCGAGAGCCCTGAGCCCGGGACGGCGCTCCTGGAGTCTCGGGTGGGACGGCTCATCTTCAGGAGCGGCGGCCATACACACCGCGCCGCCTTCACCGCTGAGGTTTGGGACGAGGCTCCGCCGCAGGACGGGCGGGACTGGGAGGCGAGCGCGGAGACGGAGTGGTTCTGCCGGTCGGGGAAGGTGTCGGTGTGGTCGTATGGCGGTCCCAACGAACCGGTGGTGGAACTGGGTGCGGCAGGCAAGCTGTGGCGGACACGGGCCTACGTCACCGGACAGGAACAGGTACGGGACCTCGCCCAGGAGGAGGTCCCCGTGAGGGTGGAACACTTCCTGGTGCAGTTCTGGCCAGCATGAAGCCGCGGCGACTTCAAGGGGTAAGCCCAGACTCTTCGCGATTCAGGAGCCGACAGGCTTCTGCAAGTCATGGGTGAGCACGGTCTCGGTGAGTCCCAGCTTCCGGTGGCGCAGTTCCTTCACGCGGGCCTGGTCGTCCTCGGTCTCTCGGTCCAGCCGGGGCTCTTGGGGCGCTCGCGGCTGGACCAGTAGCCGTCCTCCTTGGTCTGCCGGAACCCTGGTGCGGGTTCCGTCGACCTCGGCGCTGTCCACGGCCGCGGCGGAGACCAGGCCGATGCCGCCCGTCCGCGCGGCGGCGATGGCCGGGACCGCCGCCGCGCTCACCGGGGCCGGCTACGGCACCCCGGTGTCCTGGCAGGCCGAGATCGCCCACCGTCTTCCGTACGGCTGCACCCAGTACGCCGATTGCCGTGAAGCACCGCGTGAGCGGTGCTTCACAACGGCCCCGCCGCTCCTGCCCTCTCACCGGGTGCCGTACTCACCACCATTGACGTTGAGCACCTGCGCCGTGATGTCGCGGGCAGCTGGAGAGGCGAGGAAACCCACAGCGCCGGCGATGTCGGCCGGCGCGCCCGGGCGGCTCAGCGCGGTGGAGGCGATCAGTTGGTCCCGCCTCTCGGGCGTGAGCTTGTCGCGGAAGAACTCGGTGTCGGCGATGTAGCCCGGCGAGACGATGTTCGCCGTGATGTCACCCGGCCCCAGCTGCCGTGCCACGTCGAGGTTCCAGGAAGCGAGCCCCGCCTTCGCGGCGCCGTAGGCCCCGGCACCTTTGTCCGCCGCGATCGACCCGATGCTGATGACCGCGCTGCCCTCAGCGAGCCGGTCCCGGACGGCCTCGGTGGTCAGGGCCGCGCTCAGCAGGTTCGCGTCCAGGTTCGCGCGGAAGTCGCGGGCGAACCGTTCCAGGGCGCTGAGACCCTCGTCGTCCGACTCCGGTGCGTCGAAGTCCCGCTGGCCTCCGGCATTGTTCACCAGAACGTCGAGTTGTCCGGGCAGCTCCGGCAACAGTCGGGCCACCGCCCCTGGATCGCTGTGGTCACAGACCACCGCCCGTGCACCGATCTCCTCGGCCGCCGCCCTGAGCGGCGCTTCCCGCCGCCCCGTGATGACGACCTTGTCCCCGTTGTCGGCGAAGTGCCGCGCGACAGCGAGTCCAATGCCGGTCGAGCCGCCGGTGACCAGGACGTCCCGTGTCATACAGTGCCCTCCACAGAAGTCGTTCAGAGCTAAATTTAGACCTGAACATAACACTGACAGGAGAGGCCATGGCAAGCGATCACCATCGGATGGAGCACGTCTCCGGCTACCCCGTGGCAGAGATCGCCGCGGCGTGGGAACGCGAGCGCCCCGGCACACCCGTCTCCTCCATCGGCATCGTCACCCCGCTGTGGCGGCTGGCCAAGCTCTTCGGCGACGACCGCCGCCGCGTACTCGCCGACGCGGGTGTGGACACCGCCACCCTCGACCTGCTCAGCGTGCTGCGGCGCTCGGGCGAGCCGTACGCACTCACCACCCGCGAACTGGCAGCCCGTTCGCTCATCACGGCGGGAGCCATCTCCCAACGCGTAGCCCGCGCCGAACGTGAGGGCCTGGTCACCCGCCGCCCCGGCCAGGGCCGCCGCCGCTCCGTCCTGGTCGAACTGACGGAGCAGGGGCACGCACTGGTCGAGTCCACGGTCGACCAGGTCCTCACCCGCGAAGCCGACCTGCTGACGGGACTCAGCACCGAGCAGCAGAACCAACTCGCGGAACTCCTACGCGTTCTGCTGCAGGATGTTCAACGGCTCCTGAACGACGCAGGGTTGAGTCAGGTGGGAGAGACGGCAGAGCGCGACTGAAGGAGGGTTTTTCAACCTGACTGAGTGGGGGGAGTTGGGTGTGGAGGGTGGTGTCTGGCTCGCCGATCCGGCAGGGGGGCTGCGGGCATCGCCCGCTGCCCCGCGCAGTCCACGACATCAAAGCCGCGCGAACCCACAACCTCATCGACGCCCTGGAGGAAGCGGGGGTGGAGCGCTGGGGCGATAGGGGCCGAGGTGCCGGCCCTCTGCGCCTCTCCCGACGAACGTTGCCTTCCTGGAACGCTTGCTGATTGCCCGGGTCTGTAAGCCGGCTACGGATGGTCCGTGCGCTCCGGGCTGACTTCCTGGGATGCACAGTCTGTCCGGATTGGGGGTTAGTGCCACGGTCTCAATCAGCTGGGCGTCCAGCTGCTCGACCAGCAGAACCTCATTGTCGCAGGCGTGCGGGTTCCTTGAGGCGATACGTTAGGACGGAAGGGAGGCGAATATTGCCCGAGGACTTGAACACATCGATGCCACAGCCTGCCAGTGCTGCAAGGAACGAACAGCAGCCCGGTACAGGGCATAGGGCACAGCCACAGGCGCCGTTGTTATCCACCTTCCGGGATCGGTCACAGTGGTCGGCTCTCGTGGTCCTGCCCCTGATCGGGGCGATCGCGTTCTGGGCTGTGCAAGGGTTGTGGGGATGGGCTTGGGAGAAATTCTCAGGTCCACCGGGCCTGACGGCCTACGCGCCGGCTGCTCGCCCCTGCGACACCGTCACGCTTCCGCTCACACTCCAGGCAAAAACCGATCAGGCCATCGTGGTCACGGGAGTTGAGGTCGACGTCCTACCTGGGCCACCTCTCCCGGAGGAAGGGGCAGGGGACAGTCCCGGCCAGTGCTCCGATACCGCACATAAGCCCATCTTCAATGCAGACCTCACGAAAGATCCCGCAATTCTCGTGCCGGCGGCCCAAAAGGCTGAACCTGACAGCACGGACTTCCCCTTTACTGTCTCTGCCGACGAGCCCAAGCAACTGAATCTCCGGCTCCACCCCGGGAATGTCCGATTTTCCCTCAAGGTGGAGTGGGTGGCCGACGGGGAGTACGGCAGTGTGACGCTCGATAGCGACGGCCGCAACGGCTCCGATACCGGGCTCAGCTGATAGCGCGCCACGGGCTGAAGCGACCTTGCGTGAGCCACGGCCACGAAGCTTGAGAGCCGTGCAGCAGTGGGCGCGGCACTGGCAGGACGTCGCCTTCGAAGACGGCGGGCCTGCCGAAACGGACCTCGCCGCGTCGTTGCGCAGCAGCTCGTACCCAGCGCACCTCCGTCGTGTTGCCGCGAACGGGCTATGCCTGTCCGGGCCTCGGCAGGGTGTTCTTGAGGGCCCATCGTGTGGCGCGGCGGGCTGGAAGGTACGGGGCCAGCAGCACAATAGCCGGGACCGGCCGGGGAACGGCCACCTCCACACGGCGCTCCACTGACCCACAGCCTGGGCCCGCCCCCGGACGGCCCTTTGCACAACCCTGACCAGGGGCGGGCCTGTTCAGCCGGCTCAGGAGCGTGTTCCATGGTCATCGGGGCGCCGGAGAGGCGGCGGCCCGTACCAGGGAGCGAGGTTGCCGTGCCCACGACCGTGCGACGGACCGTACTGACCCTGCCCGGTGTGCCCCTCGGGCCCGAGAACCCTCTGCCCGCCCTGCGGCCGCCGGCCGGCCTCCACCGCGTCGGCGAGCGGGAACGCGCCGCGCTGCCCGCCGGGATGGCCCGTCGGGCGGGCTACGGCGCCCTCGAGTCGGTGCTGCCCGTGCGGTTGCGCGACGGCTACGGCCGCGGCCGCGGACCCGTCCACCTCGACGCGATCGTCATCGAGAACGACCGGCTGCGGGCCACCGTCCTGCCGGGTCTCGGCGGCCGGATCCACTCCCTGCTGCACAAGCCCACCGGGCGCGAACTCCTCTACCGCAACCCGGTCTTCCAGCCCGCCGCCTTCGCCCTCAACGGCGCCTGGTTCTCCGGCGGCATCGAATGGAACATCGGCGCCACCGGCCACACCACCCTCTCCTGCGCCCCGCTGCACGCGGCCCGGGTGCCCGCCCCCGACAGGCCGGGCGCCGAGCCCGGCGGCGAGATGCTGCGGCTCTGGGAGTGGGAGCGGCTGCGCGACACCCCGTTCCAGATCGACCTGTGGCTGCCCGAGGGGTCGGACTTCCTGTTCGTGGGCGTCCGTATCCGGAACCCGCACGACCGCCCGGTGCCCGTCTACTGGTGGTCCAACACCGCCGTTCCGGAGGGCGAACCCGATTCCGGTGGCACCGGCCGCCGAGTGCTCGCCCCCGCCGAGGAGGCCTGGCACTTCGGCTACGAGCGCAGCCTGCGCCGCGTACCGGTCCCCGAGTGGCAGGGCACCGACCGCACCTACCCGCTGCGCGGCGCGTACCCGGCCGACTACTTCTACGACGTACCGGACGGTGCCCGGCGCTGGATCGCGGCCCTGGACGACGACGGACACGGGCTGGTCCAGACCTCGACCGATCTGCTGCGCGGCCGCAAGCTCTTCCTCTGGGGCACCGGCCGCGGCGGACGGCGCCGGCAGCGGTGGCTGACCGAACCCGGAACCGGCGGCTACGCCGAGATCCAGGCCGGGCTCGCCCGCACCCAGCTGGAACACGTCCGGCTCGACGCCCACTCGGAGTTCGCCTGGCTGGAGGCGTACGGTCCGCTGTCCGCGGACCCGGCGGCGGTGCACGGCACCGACTGGGGTGCGGCCCGCACCGCCGCGGCGGCGAGCCTGGAGGCCGCGCTGCCGCGCGCCGAGGTCGACGCCGCCCACGCCGCCTGGCTGGCCCGCGCCGACCACGAGCCGGGGGAGCGGCTGGCCACGGGGTCCGGCTGGGGCGCGCTCGAAGTGGCGCGCGCCGGCTACGCGTTGCCGGGCACCCCGTTCGAACCGTCCACGCTGGGCGCGGAGCAGCGGCCGTGGACGGAGCTGCTGCGCACCGGCGGCATGCCGGCCCGGGGGCCGTCGGCCGACCCCGGGCCCTCGCTGGTCGCACCGGCCTGGCGCGACCTCCTGGAGGAGGCCACGCCGAGCGCGGCGGTCGACTACCACCTGGGGGTGGCCCAGTGGCACGCGGGCGACCGGGCGCAGGCGGCGCGCAGCTGGGAACGCTCGCTGCACGCCGCCCGGAGCCCCTGGACGCTGCGCTGTCTGGCGGTGGCGGCCCAGGAATCCGGGGATCCGGAACGGGCGGCCGACCGCTGGCTGCACGCCGTACGGCTCGCGCTCGCTGCACCGGACGACGGGACGGACCCGGGGGAGCGGCACGCGGAACCCGCCGCCCGGCCCGGTCCGGCCGTACGCGCCGGCGCTCCTGCCGGGCCGCCCGGGCCGCGGAGCCGGGCGCGGGGCCGTGCGGTATCGGGACGACAGGGCGGCTTCTGGCCGGAGGACGCGGCGCTCCTGACAGCGCCGGGCCCGGCCGACGGAACGGAGGGGACCGGTCCGGTCCGGCCGGCCGCGGAGCGCCGCGCACCGGTCCCGGCAGCGCGGGCGGCGGGATCGACGACGGATCCGGGATCGACCGCGGGCCCGGGCCGGACCATGGGTCCGGGATCGAACGCAGATCCGGGACCGACCACGGATTCGGGACCGACTACGGATTCGGGACCGGCCACGGATTCGGGACCGGCCGCAGATCCGGTGCCGGTGCCGGTGCCGGTGCCGGAGGCGGCGCTGGCCGCGCTCGGGCGGGAGGCCGTCGAGGCCCTGCTCGCCGTCGGCCGCGCGCCGGATGCCCGCGCCCTCCTCGACGCGCTGGCCCCGGAGATCCGGGACCGGGGGCGGTTCCGGCTGCTGCGGGCGCGGATCCTGCTGGCCGAGGGGGACGTGCGGGCCGCCCGGGCCGTCTTCGACGACGGCTTCGAGATCCCCGACCTCCGGGAGGGCGAGGAGACGCTGGAGGACACCTGGTACGCCGTCGCCGAACAGCTCGTGTCCGGGGGCGCCGTGGTGACCGAGGAGGTCCGGTCCCGGGCCCGCGCCGAACACCCGCTGCCCGAGCGGTACGACTACCGCATGCGCCCCCGGGAGTGACGGCGACGGGATACGGCCCCGGCCCGGTGACGCCCCCGGCGCCGGGCCGGAGACGTCTTCCGGAACGCCGGTCCGGAACGCCGGTCCGGAAGACGGGCCGCCTGGGGAGGGCGGACTGCGCCCAGGGAGGAGGGGCCGTGCCCGGACGGACCGTGCCCGGGCAGAGCAGCCCCGGCCGGGCGCGGGGCGGACCGCGCCCGGGAGGGGACCCGGACGGAGGCGGGGCGGCTCGTACCCCGGGGAGAGCAGCCCCGGCCGCGCCCGGGAAAGCGGACCGTTCCGCTCGCCCGGGAAAGCGGACCGTTCCGCCCAGGGGGGAATGATCGCCTCCGGTCCGCTGTGCTCCCGGACATGAAGGCAGTCACGATCAACGCATACGGAGAGAAGCCGCAGCTCACCGAGGAGCCCGAGCCCAAGGTCGGTCCGGACTCGGTACTGATCCGCACCAGGGCCGCCGGGGTCAACCCGGTGGACTGGAAGGTCGCCGCCGGATACCTGGACCAGGTGCTCTACTGCCACTTCCCCTTCGTCCCGGGCTGGGACGTGGCCGGTGTGGTGGAGCAGGTCGGGCCCGCGGTCACCGAATTCGCCCCGGGCGACGAGGTGATCGGCTACAACCGCCAGGACCATGTGCAACAGGGGACGTACGCCGAGCTGGTCACCGCCCCGGTGCGCACCCTCGCCCATAAGCCGGCCTCGCTGAGCTGGGCCCAGGCCGCGGGCCTGCCGCTGGCGGGGCTCACCGCCTACCAGTCGCTGCGCGCCGCCGGCGTCGGCAAGGGCGACACCGTCCTGGTGCACGCCGCCGCCGGTGGTGTGGGGTCCCTCGCCGTGCAGATCGCCGTGGCGTGGGGCGCCCGCGTGATCGGTACGGCCAGCGAGCGGAACCACGACTTCCTGCGTTCCCTGGGAGCGGAGCCGGTCACCTACGGCGACGGGCTGCCGGGCCGGGTGCGCGCGCTGGCGCCGGACGGGGTGGACGCCGCCCTCGACTTCGTCGGCGGCGCCGCGGTCGCCCAGTCGCAGGAGGTCACCGGGTCGCCGGAGCGCATCGTCTCCATCGCCGACTTCCAGGTGGCCGCCGTGGGCGGACGCTATGTCTTCGTCCGCCCGGACACGGCCGACCTCACCGCGCTGGCTGAGCTCGCCGACGCCGGGAAGCTGACCGTCCATGTCGACAAGGAGCTTCCGCTGGCCGAGGCCGCCGAGGCGTTCCGGATCAGTCAGGAGGGCCGCACGCGCGGGAAGGTCGTCCTCACCGTCTCCTGACGGTCGGGACCGTCCCGGCGGCCCGGGACTGCGGGGGCTGACGTGTTGTCAGCCCCCGCAGTGCGTCCTGAGGTGTCGTCAACCCGCGGCTCCGCCGCGGTCGACGTACTCGAAGACCGAGCCGTCGGGGTGGCGGGCCAGCAGGTTGCGGCCGACCGGGGTGTCCAGCGGGCCCGCGATGATCTGGGCGCCCACCTCGCTCAGCACCGCGTGTGCCTCGTCCACGTCCTTCACGGCGATGGTGGCGGTGACCTTGCGCAGCACCTCCAGCTGGCTCTCCGGCCCGCTCATCAGCAGAAAGGCGCCCACGGCCGCCACGGACACACCGGCGCGCTCGAAGCGGAGTGCCTCGACGCCCGTCAGCCGTTCGTAGACGCCGACCGCGGCTTCCAGGTCGTCGACGCACACCCGCAGCGAAGTTCCCAAGATCTCCATACGAACGAGCTTAAGGGGCACCCGGCGACCCGTGGAGCCGTTCCGGAATGCCATGTGCCGGAGGAACCGACGGCGGAAACAGCCGCCGGGGGCGCGACGGACGACACGGCGCGGAGCCTGCCCCGGAGAACGGCCGGGGCAGGCTCCGGACGTCGTCAGAAGCGCTGATCGGCCAGGGCGTTGACAGCGGCCGACGGCAGCGCGCGCCGCCCCTCCCCGCCGGTACCGTCGGCCGGGCCGGGTGCCTTGCCGCAGAACTCCGCCTCGATGATGTCGAAGTACACCGCCGAGTCGGTCAGCCAGTCACCGTTGATGTTGAACGTCATCCGGCGCTTGCCGTCCGCCGTGCCGACCATCGCGGACAGCGAGCCGTTGGTGCGGCCGGACTTCCCCACCACGGACACCCCACAGGACAGTGTGGCGGTCTCCACCCCGAGCCCGTAGCCGGTCCCGCCCGCCTCCACGGTGTCGAACATCGCCCGTTGCTGGGCGGGCGGCAGCAACGTGCCGCGCAGCAGCGCCCGGTGGAAGCGATTGAGGTCCCCGGTGGTCGATATCAGGTCGCCCGCGGCACCCAGCCAGGTCATGTTCTGCTCGGTGGCGTCGTGGACCGGGGCGTCGGGAGCGGTGCTGTGCAGCCGGGAGTAGCCGACCGGGTGCGGTGACGGCATCCGCGCCCCCGTGCCGGGGAACGATGTCCCGCGCAGCTTCAGCGGCTTGATGATGCGCCGGGTGGCCTCCGCGGCGTAGGAACGGCCCGTCACCTTCTCGATGACCAGGCCGGCCAGGATGTAGTTGGTGTTCGAGTACCGCGGCTTCCCGCCGGGCCCGGACGTCGGAGGGTGCCGCAGCGCGACGGAGACCAGCTCCTCCGGGGTGTGGGTGTCGTACCGGTGCTCCGGGAAGCCGGGGCCGGCCGCGTTGTCCACGAACGCGGTGTCCTCGGTGTAGTTGAACAGTCCGCTGGTGTGGTTGAGCAGCTGCCGCAGGGTGATGCGGCTGCCGTCGTAGCCGTTGCCGTGCACCAGGCCGGGCAGCCAGGTCTCGACGGTGTCGTCCAGGCTCAGCTTCCCTTCCGCCTCCAGTTGCAGCAGCACCGTCGCGATGAAGGGCTTGGTGATGCTCGCCGCCCGGAAGTGGTCAGCGGATGAACGTTTCCGCTGGGTCGTGGTGTCCGCGAACCCCGCCGAGCCGAACCAGCCTCCCCTGCCGCCCCCGGTCTCCGCCGCCACGCCGGGCAGGCCCCCGGCCTCGACCGCGCGGCGCAGCGCGGCACGGGTGGCGGCGTGGTCGCGCGCACCGGCCCGGCCCGTCGCACCGCCCCGCTCGCGCGCACTGTCCCGGTCGCGCGCGTCGTCCCGGCGCAGCGCATCGGCCCGGTTCGGCGCGGTGGCCCGGTCCGGCGCGGTGGTTCGGTCCGGCACACGGGACCGGTCCGGTGCGGTGGTGGCGTGGGCCGGGCCGAGCGCGGTGGCCCCCACCACGGCTGCGACCACTGCGCTGAGTAAGCCGGTACGTCCGCCTCGCTGCATCGTGCTGCTCCTCCCGTCGACCCGCGGCGGACGCACTGCCCGCCGCGTAACGCGAGTGACGCGGGGGGCGCGTGGAGGGTTGTTCCTGCTGCGGCCTTCGGGGCGCGGCCCGCCCGTCCGGTCAACGCCCCGGCGGCACCCGGCACAGCAGTTCGCCGTGGAGCAGGGCGAACCAGCCGTCCTCGGCCTGCCCCCACTGCCGCCACGCGGCGGCGATCCGGTGCAGCTCCGCCTCGGTGGCGTGCCCGCCGTCCACCGCGCGCCGGGCGTAGTCCGAAGCGGTCGTCCGGTCCGCCCAGAGGCCGCTCCACCAGGCGCGTTCCTCCGGTGTGGCGAAGCACCAGGCGGAGGCGGTGGCCGTGACATCGGTGAAGCCGGCCCGGTGGGCCCAGGAGCGCAGGACCCGTCCGGCGTCCGGCTCACCGCCGTTGGCGCGCGCCACCCGCCGGTACAGCTCCAGCCAGTCGTCCATGCCCGGAACGGCGGGGTGCCACGTCATCGTCGCGTAGTCGGAGTCGCGGACGGCCACCACGCCCCCGGGGCGGCACACCCGGCGCATCTCCCGGAGAGCCTGCACGGGATCGCCGACGTGCTGGAGCACCTGGTGGGCGTGGACCACGTCGAACGAGTCGTCGGGGAAGCCCAGGGCGTGCACATCGGCGACCGCGAACTCGACGTTCGCCCGGCCGCGTTCGGCGACGGTCGCGCGGGCCCGGCCGAGGATGTCCGGGGCGGCGTCGACCGCGGTCACCCGGCCGGGGGCCACCAGTCCGGCCAGGTCCGCGGTGATGGTGCCCGGCCCGCAGCCCACGTCGAGAACGGACCGGCCCGGCCGCAGCTCGTCCAGGAGGTACGCGGCCGAGTTGGCGGCGGTGCGCCACTGGTGCGAGCGCAGCACGGACTCGTGGTGTCCATGGGTGTAGACGGCGGCCTTCTCGGACATGGCGGTCCCCTCTCGACGGCGGGTCGGGCGCGTCACGGGCAGCCTAGAACCGCGTCCCGCATGACGAGAAGGGCGTATCAACATGTGGTCAGGAGGTGGGGCGGGTGGGGTGAGGAGGGCGGCCGAAGGGTGCGGCGGGACGCGATCGGCGCGGGTGGCCGGGAGAGTGACCGGACGGCGGTTCCGGCCCCGTCCGCGAGCGTCGCCCTGCGGGTGGGCCGGCGGGGTTGCCCGGTGGGGTTGCCTGGTGGGGTTGCCTGGTGGGGTGCCGCCGGGCTCAGTCGAAGTCCGGCCGGTAGACCGTCAGGGCCTCCTCCGCCTTGTCGAGGGTGAAGGCCGGGGGAGCGGGCGTCACTTCGCCGTCGAACGCCAGATGCGTGCCCGGTGCCAGACCGGAGATCCGCAGCCGCTGGGTGCGGATGGCCGCGTACACCGGGGAGCTGCGCAGCGCACCGCTCACGGCCGCCGCGAGCAGTCGGGTCCGGGCGAAGTGGCCGCCGTGGGCGATACGGACGTCCAGCAGGCCGTCCGCCAGGTCGTACCGGCGCACCGGCGCGACGCCCACGCTGCGGTAGGCGCCGTTGCCCGCGAACAGCAGCCACATGGACCGCCGCCGGCCGTTCACCTCGGCCCGCACGGGCCGTGACGTCCGCAGCACATGGATCACTCCGAGCATGCTCGCCAGGGGCCCGCCCAGCCGGGGAGACCAGCGCTCCCGGACCCGGACCAGCTCGGGATAGGAGCCCAGGCTGAAGGTGTTGAGGAAGTGCAGGGGCTCCCCGCCGTCGCCCGTGGGGGTCACCCGGCCCACGTCCACCTTCACCGCGGTGCCCGCCGCCACCGCGGCGCACGTGTCCTGGATCGTCTCCACCCCCAGGTCCACGGCGAAGTGGTTGAACGTCCCGCCGGGGAAGACCGCCAGCGGCACGTCGTGCTGCAGGGCCGCCGTCGCCGCGGCGTTCACCGTGCCGTCGCCCCCGCACACGCCCAGCGCGCCGCCGCGCTTCACGGCGTCCCGGGCCGCCTCCGCCAGCACGGCGGGCAGCGGACCGGCGCTCTCCTCGTACAGCACCACCTCCGCCTTCGGCAGCGCCGTCCGCAGCTGGCGCACCGGGTCGGTCACCGTGGGCTGGGCGCCGGAGCCCGGGTTCACCACGACCACCAGGCCGTCGCCGTCGGGGAGCACCGGCGCACCCGTTCGGGGCCGCGCCGGGGGCGGGAGCTGGGTCCGGGACGGCACGAGTCCGCGCACCGCGAACGCCGCGCCCGCCCCCAGCGCCGCGCCCGCCACCACATCGCTCGGGTAGTGGACGCCGGTGTACACGCGGGAGAAGGCCACCGACGCGGCGACCGGCGCCAGCACCGCGCCCCAGCGGCGCGATTCGAGCGCCGCTCCGACGGCGAAGGCCGCCGCGGAGGCGGCGTGCCCGGAGGGGAAGGAGGTGGTGACCGGCTGGCGCCGGAGCTGCCGGATCAGCGGCACCGAGTCCTGCACCGGCCGCGCCCGGCGCACCGAGCGCTTGCCCACGGTGTTGACCGTTGCCGAGGCCAGCGCGAGGGACGCCACGCCCCGCGCCGCGGCGCGCCGCCCGCGGGGGCTGCCGACCGCCCACATGCCCGCCGCGAGGCCGAACCAGAGCAGACCGTGGTTGGCGCTGCGGCTCAGCCGTGGCAGGGCCCGCTCGGCGCCCGGCCACTCGCGGGCCGCCACGAGCTCGAAGACGGACCGGTCCCGCGCGCTGAGCAGGCTGCGGACGCGGTGCCTCAACTGTTCATCCATGCCGACCGCATACCCGCTGTCGGCCGTGCGATGGGGGAGCCCTACGTCACGTGGCGGAACGGGGCCGCCGCACGGATCCCGGACGGCCGCCCACCGGCAGGTCTCCCGGGCGCCCACCGATGGGGCTCCCGGCCGCACACCGGTAGGTCTTCCGGCCGCCCACCGATGGGTCTCCCGACTGCACACCGGGGGCCGTCCGCCGTGCACCGGCGGCGAGCGGGCGGACACGGGCGACGGCCCGTTCCCGGCGGCCGGACGCCACCGGAAACGGGCCGTCTGCACCGCTCCGCGGTCCTCGCAGTGCGGTTCCCGCACTGCGGTTCCCGGAGTGGGGTCCTCGTTACGCGGGCATGCCGCGACGTTACGCGGGCATGCCGCGCCCGAGGGTCGTGACCATCTCCTGCACGTTGTGGAACGTCTCGTCCGGCGGGAGCTCGGTCACCACGTCGATGAGCCCGTCCGGCGCGTGCCGCTCGTGCAGCGTGCGCAGCAGTTCCCGGCGCTTCGCCGGGAACGGGGTACGGGCAAGGTGCCGGCCGAGCTCGAAGCGGAGCGCTTCCTCACCGGCGGCAGTTCCCGGCTGGGGCACGGTCCCCAGCGCGGCCGGCGGGTCGTCGTCGGCACCCGGCTCCGGGTCGTTCCACTCGTCGGCCCTGGTCGGGTGGCCGGAGCGCAGCAGCCCCTGGAGTTCGTGCTTCATCTCCTCGTCGCGGTGGACATTGAGCCGGTTGCTTCCTCGCTCCATTGCTACCTCCGTACTGCTCGGGGCGGACCTGTGTCGGTCCTGCGGGCCGGGTACCCGGTGACCGGGCAGCAACACGGCTGCACTGCGTGTCCGGCGGACCACGCAGGTGACGAAAGGGAGTGCACCATGGGCGACCAGGGACGGCGGGACGGCGGTGTCGACCCGTCCGCACTCGACGAACCACAGCTGCTCAAGGAGCTGGAGACCATCCACCGCACGCGACACGAGACCCTGCTGTACGGCTCGCAGGACGCCCTCGCCGCCCACAACACCCGGATGGCGCAGCTGGAGGGCGAGTACCTGCGACGTCACCCGGACCGCCAGGTGGCGGCCGGCCGGACGCGGGAGGGCGCCCGGAGCCGCAACTGCGACGGTGACTCCTCGCACGCGCACGGCAGATCCTGAGCGGGGCCGCCGGAGCGGGGTGGCCGCAGCGGCGTGGCCCGCCCGGCCCGCGCGCGTTCGCGGGGCGGTGGAGAGCGCGGGCACCCGGGGGCACGAGGGGGCTCCCCTGGAGGCCCACGCCGGCTGACGCGCCGGAGCGGACGCCCGCCGCCCCGCCGCCGGTCTGCGGAATAACACCTTCCGCCGCCTGGCCGCGCGGCGGAGGTTTGGCGTGGGGCATTGCGGCAACCCGAAGATCGGCCGAGCGGTCGTGAGTGGGGAAAACACGGCCCCGGGCCCGGGACTCAGGGACCCCGGGCCCGGGGCCGGTGTGCTTCCGGCCCGCCCCGACCGCCCCCGTGCACCCTGCCTCCGCTGTCCCCCGCGTTTGGCTCCGGCGAGGAGGGTCACCCGAAGCGGAGGCCGGCGCGTTCGACGGAGCACCCGGCCCCAGGAGAGGACAGGGCCATGGCGGTACTCGCCGTATTCATGCCGATAGCGATGCTCGGTGTCGTCCTGGCACTGGGCCGGTACGAGGACTTCATCCTCACGCCGACGGCGGCACGCGGCAGTCATGCCCGGCGACTGACCAGGGCCCCCGTGGCCAGGTCGCACAAGGGAGGTGCAGCCCGGTGACCGGAACTGTGCAGGACCGCAACCATCGCACCGGCCGCAGAGGACACACCGGCGGCCGGACGGGTGCCGGCGGGCAGCCGCGCCCGGACACCGCAACGGACCGTACGCGGCCCGGAGATGCTCGCACCGGTCCCGGAACGGACGGCACGGCACCCGGAACCGACGGCACGGGACCCGGGCCGGTCCGGGCGGCCCGCGGCGCGGCGCGGCCGGGGGAGCAGCAGCCCGTCGGCGAGCTCGTCAAGCAGGCCTCGGAACAGCTGTCCGACCTGGTCCGGAGCGAACTGCGCCTGGCCCAGGCCGAGATGGTGAAGAAGGGCAGACGGGCCGGACGCGGCGGCGGCCTGTACGGAGGCGCCGGACTGGTCGCCTTCCTCGGTCTGCAGGCGATGGTGGCCACCGGCATCGCCGCCATCGCGCTGGCGCTGCCCGTCTGGGCCGCCGCGCTGATCGTGACGGGCACGCTGTTCGTCGTGGCCGCGGTGCTCGCCCTGCTGGCGAGGCGGGACACCCGCAACGCATCACCGCTCAAGCCGCAGCAGGCGATCCGCGGTCTCAAGGCCGACGTCGAAGTGATCAAGGAGAGGGTGCACCGATGACGAACACCCCGGAGGAGCTGCGCGGCCAGGTGGCCGAGGCCCGCGAGCGGCTGGGCGCCACGGTGGAGGAGCTCGCGGCACGGGCGGACGTGAAGACCCTGGCGCAGCACAAGGTCGCCGAGATGAAGGACCACATGCAGCACACGGCCGCCTATGCCGCCGACGTCGTCCACGACACCCCGGAGCATCTGCGGACGGCCGCGCACGCGGCCGCGGAGACGGGACGGCGCCGCCCGGTTCCGGTCGCCGCCGCGGCGCTCGGCATGGTGCTGGTGGCGGCCCTGGCCGTACGCGGCCGGCACGGCCACGCCCCTGCGGCGAACCGGTACGTGAGGGGCCGGGAATTCGCCGCCGGCTACTGGCACGCCCTGGCCCGGCGGCACTGACCCGGCGGCACTGACCCGGCTCCTCGACCGGGCCGCCCTGCCCCGGCGCTGCGGTGCTGCGGGCGGCGGGCCGGGGCCCGGGAGGCATCCGGGGGACGGCGGCACGGGCGGCAGCCCCGGACGCGTCCGCGTCCGGGGCTGCCGGATGCGGGGCCGTACGGGGCGGGCTTACCGTGGAGAGTGCCCGTGGGGCCGACGGGGCCGGCGGTTTGGCCGGAGGTCCGACGGGCAGGCGCAAGACGTGCTTCGGACCGAAGGCACGCCCGCGGGAGCAACCGTGTATGCCCCGGTGGCGCGTTTCCGTTCGGTCGTGCGCGTGCTCCTGCGGTGATCCAGTCCGCCGTCCTGGGAGCTGTCCATCATGACGACCGCACAAATCTCGGCCAAGCGCCCTTCCGCGAAGCACCCTCACGACGACGCCCCCGACACCAGCGCCGAGTTCGAGGAACTCGCCCACCTGCCCGACGGGCCCGAGCGGGACGCCCTGTGCCAGGAGGTCGTCCGCGCCTGGATTCCCATGGCCGAACGCCTTGCCCGGCAGTTCCGCAATCGCGGTGAATCACTCGAGGACCTGGAGCAGGTCGCGGCTCTCGGCCTGGTCAAGGCGGTCCGGCGGTACGACCCCGAACGCGGCACGGCGTTCGAGAGTTTCGCCGTCCCGACCGTCGTCGGCGAGGTCAAGCGCCACTTCCGTGACCACATGTGGGGCCTCCACGTGCCCCGCCGGGTCCAGGAACTCCGCAACCGCGTCAGGACCGCCCACCGCGAGCTCTCCCACTCCCTCGACGGGCGCGGCCCCGGTGTCCGGGAGATCGCCGAGCACACGGGCCTCACCGAGCAGGAGGTGAAGCTCGGGATGGAGGCCCTGGAGAGCTTCACTCCGCTCTCCCTGGACGCCGAGCTCCCCGGCTCCGAGGACGGCTACGCGCTGGTCGACACCCTCGGTGACCAGGAGCCGGGGTACGACCTGATCGTCGACCGGGAGGCCCTGAAACCCAAGCTCAGCAAGCTTCCGGAGCGGGAGCGGCAGATCCTGTACATGCGGTTCTTCTGCGACATGACCCAGAGCCGGATCGCCGAACAGCTCGGCATATCCCAGATGCATGTGTCGCGGCTGATCAGCCGCACCTGCTCCGCTCTCTGCGACCAGGTGATGGCCGAGTCGCGCAACTGACCACGAGTGGAACCGGCAAGCACCACCGGCAAGCACAACCCACGAGCACAACCCACCAGCACGGCCCACGAGCCGCCGCGCGTCGGCGACGCCCGTCCGGCAGGTCCCGGGCCACCACGTCCGCGGCCACCATGCCCGCGGCCACCACGTCCGCGGCGGGCTCGTCCCGAGCGTGTCGTCCCCTCGGCCGTCCCCGGGTGATCTGCGAAGGTGTGGGTACCCGGCCTCCGGCGCCACCGGGGGCCCTCAGGCGCCGGAACGACCCATGTCGGAGGTGTACGGATGCAGCCGACCGCATCGGAGGGCCGCGGCCCGGCCTCGTTCGGGCCACCGGCACCCGCCCCGGGCCTGCCGGTCCTCCCCGAGCTCGCCGAGCGGCTCTTCCGGTGTGCCACGGGCGCGGGCCCGGAACCGGTGGGCGGCAGCCGGGACCTGCTGGAGGCGGCGTGCGGCTACTGGTCGCGGCGGGGCCTGGTGACCGACACCTACCACGTCGCCGCCGGGCCGGGGGCCCAGCCGCTGCTGCTCGCCCTGCTCGCCGCGATCGGCGGGGACGTCCTCCTCACCCGCCCCTGCGCGGCCTGGTACGCCGCCCCGGCCGTGCTGCTGGGCCGCCCCGCGTACCACGCGCCCACCCCGGCCGAATGCGGCGGCGTCCCCGACCCGTTCGCGCTGCTCGAAACCGTACGGCGGGTGCGGGCGGAGGGCGGCGACCCCCGGGTCCTGCTGCTGTCCGTGGCCGACGACCCGTGCGGCACCGTGCCCCCGCCCGAGGTGCTGCACGAGGCCTGCGAGGCGGCGCTCGGCGAGGACCTGCTGATCGTCAGCGACGAGACCTACCGCGACACCCTGCACGACCCGGGCACCGTGCTGTTCAGCCCCGCCGAGATGCATCCGAACGACGTCGTCGTCCTCACCGACCTCGGCGCGGCCCTCGTCCCCCCGGGCTGGCCCGCCGCCGTCGTCCGCTTCCCCAACACCTGGCGCGGCGGCGAACTGCACGCCGCCACCCTCGACATCATGGCCGCGCTGCGGACGGTGCTCGCCGGACCCGTGGCCGCCGCCGTGGCGCACGCCCTCGCCGAACCCCAGCCGGTCGCCGCCCGGACCGCGTCCGCCGCCCGGCTGCACGGCACTCTCGCCGCCGCGGTCCACCGCACGGTCACCGCGGCCGGAGCCCTGTGCCGTCCGCCCCAGGCCGGCAGCCATGTGTATGTGGACCTCGACCCGCTGCGCCATGCCCTGGAGGCCCGCGGCATCAGCGACTCGGTCGACCTGGAGGACCACCTCAGCGAACGGCTGGGCGAGCCCGTGCCGGGCGGACACCGCTTCGGGGACGCCCCCGACGCGCTCCGCGCCCGGCTCTCCACCGGTCCGCTGCTGGGCGGCTCGGACAGCGAGCGGCTGCGGACCCTCACCGCCGAGGATCCGCTTCTGCTCCCGCACGTGGACCGGGCGTTGACCCTGCTCCGCGACACCCTGGTGGAACTGGACGACGACCAGCGCGCCGACGCCTGACCGCGTACCGCGCGGGGCTCAGTCCGGTCCGGACCGGCGGGCGGCGAGCCTCCGCCACCCCGCGGGCGCCGCGCTGATCGCCAGGGTCAGCGCCACGGCCGCCACCACGCCCTGCCAGGGCTCGCCGAACAGCGCACCGCCGAGGATGCCGATCAGCTGGTACGTAGCCGCCCAGGCCAGGCAGGCCGGCGCGTCGCCGCGGGCGAACCAGCGCATCGGCTTCTCGGCCAGCAGGCACGCCAGCATCACCGGAATCCGCCCCGCCGGAACCAGCCGGGAGAGCACCAGCACCGTGACCCCGTGCGCGTCCAGCTTCCGCTGTGCCGCCTCCAGCCGGTCGGGAGCGGCCCGGTGACGCAGCCGTTCCAGCCGGCGCGCGACATTGCGGGACTCCGCCCCGCGCCGCCCCAGCCAGTACAGGACGAGGTCCCCGAGGAACGCCGCGGACGCCGCCACCGCGAACACCAGCAGCAGGGAGAGCGGCGCCGTCCGGTGGAAGGCCACCACCGCCGCGGAGCTCACCAGGGCCCCCGTCGGCACCACGGGCACCAGGGAACCGAGCACGATCAGCAGGAACAGCGTCGGATAGCCGACGGCCTGCTGGGTGGTCTCCGGGGGCACCGTCCCCAGCAACTCCCGGATCACCGCGCGGTCTCCGGCCGTACGCTCTCCCCGTGGGCCGGCCGGTGCACCGCCACCCCGGGGGCGAGCCGCGCCGCATGCCGGACGAACTCCTCACCCGGCGCGTGGAATTCGTGCGGGCGGACCGCGTCCAGCCCGATCGGCCAGTACGTGCCGTAGTGCACCGGCACCGCGCTGCGCGGCGCCAGCCGGACGAGGGCCTCGGCGGCCCGGCGGGCGTTCAGGTGCCCGGGCCCGAGGAACGGGCCCCAGCCGCCGACCGGCAGCAGCGCCACGTCGCACGGCCCCACCTCGTCGGCCATCTCCTCGAACAGCCCGGTGTCCCCGGCGAAGTACGTGCGCGCCTCCCCGCTGATCACATAGCCCAGCGCGGGCGACCGGTGCGGGCCGTACGGCAGCCGCCGGCCGTCGTGCGCCGCCCGGACCGCCCGGACCACGGCGTCGCCCACGGCCAGCTCGTCCCCCGGTTCGACCTCGGTGACGCGCAGCCCGCCCTCGGCCAGCCGCCGCAGTCCGGGCAGGGCCCGCTGGGCACCCCGCGGCACGAGCAGCCGGGTGCCCGGCCGCAGCCGGGCCAGCGAGGGCAGGTGCAGATGGTCGGCGTGCAGATGGGAGACGAGGACCGCGTCCGCCACGGCGGCCTCCGGCGGCGGCAGCGCGCCCCGGCGCCGCCGCAGATGGGCCAGCCGCGGTACGAACACGGGGTCGGTGAGGAACCGCAGACCGGAGTCCGCCACGGTGGCGGTGGCATGGCCCCACCAAGTGATCTCCACCGGCACCCGCCACCTCCTGCCGCTCCGCCCCGTACCGCCGGGCCCACGGCCCGTCCACCGGCCGTCCCCGCTGCTCCGGTCCCTCCATCCTCGCTCGGCTTCTTCCCCGTCCCCGGCCGGGTGCACGCCCTGCCGCGGACCGGGCAGCCATGCGTGGTGCCGGATCCCCGAGCCACCGCCGCCCGAGTCCTGTCCCCCTCCGCACACAGGTGCGAAACGCGGCAGGCCGGGGCCCGGACGGCGGTTCCTGTGCCACGCTGGGGAACGCACCCGCATGCCCGGTGCGGGGCGGGTGCACGAAGCCTCCCGGGGAAGCCGCACAGGTGCCGGGTGACCGGTGCCAGACGTCAGGTGATCGGCGCTGGATGACCGGTGACCGGTGACCGGTGACCGGGACCCGGCTCCGCGGTCCCGGCGGAGTCCGGACGGGAGGCGGCAGGCAGGAGCGTGGTGGTGGACGGCAGATGGCGGGCGGTCGGGGGCGCGGTCCTGCGGGTGCTGGTCGTCTGGGCCGCGAGCACCGTGACGCTGCTCGTCCTCGCCGCCCTCCTCCCCGACTTCCGGCTGCAGTCCCCGTCCGGTGACAGCGCCACCCGGATAGCGGCCACCGCGGCTCTCGGCGCCGGAGCGTTCGGCCTGCTCAGCGCCCTGGTCTGGCCGGTGGTCGTACGGGCGCTGCTGCTGGTGCCCGCGTTCGTGCTCGGGCTGCTGGTGTTCTTCCTCAACGGCTCGCTGCTGCTGATCGCACTGCGCCTGGTGCCGGACCAGCGGGGCGCGGTCGCCCCGGAGACGGCGGTCGTGGTCGCCGCCGTCATGTCCGCCGTCGCGTCCGCCACCAGCACCGCGCTCGCGGTGCACGACGACGGCGCGTACCGGCGGCGGCTGTACCGGCTCGCCCACCGGCGGCGCCGGGGCGACGCCCGCGGCCGTACCGGGACGACGGCGCCGGGCACCGTGTTCCTCCAGCTGGACGGGGTGGGGCACGACGTGCTGGCCGACGCGCTGCGGGAGCGGCCCGGACCCGCGGGCGGGCCGCCGCGGCCACCGGTCATGCCGACCCTGGCCCGCTGGTGCGCCGACGGGCGGTACCGGCTCACCCCGTGGCGCACCGACTGGTCCAGCCAGACGGGCGCCAGCCAGCTCGGCATCCTGCACGGCTCCAACCACGACGTGCCCGCGTTCCGCTGGTACGAGAAGGAGACCGGCGAGGTCATGGTGTGCAGCCGGCCCACCAGCGTCGCCGAGCTCCAGCGCCGGGCGGTGCTGCGCACCGGGCGGGGCGGTCTGCTCACCGCCGACGGCGCGAGCCGGGGCAATCTGTTCAGCGGCGGCGCGGACCAGTTGGCGCTCGTCCTGTCGGTGACCGCCCGGCGCGGCAGGGAGAACCGCTCCCGCGCCGGGTACTTCGCGTACTTCTCCGACCCGGCCAACGCCACCCGTACCGCGTGGTCCTACCTCGCCGAGGTCGGCCGGGAGATCGCGCAGTCGGCGCGGGCCCGGCTGCGGCGCGAGTGGCCGCGCGTCAAGCGGGGCGGGCTGTATCCGTTCATCCGCGCCTTCGCGACCGTGGTGGAGCGGGACGTGGTGGTCGCCTCGGTCATCGGGGACCTGCTGGTGGGCCGGACGGCCGTCTACGCCGACCTGGTCGGATACGACGAGGTCGCCCACCACTCGGGCCCGCGCGGCCGGGACGCGGAACAGGTCCTGGCCCGGCTGGACCGGAGCATCCGGCTGATCGCCCAGGCTGTCGGGCATGCGCCGCGGCCCTACCGAATCGTGCTGCTCTCCGACCACGGGCAGAGCTTCGGCCCGACCTTCGAGGACGCCTACGGGCTCACGCTCCAGGACCTCGTCCGGGCCGGGTGCGGGCTGCCGGTGCCGCGCCGGGCGGGCCGCTCACCGAGCGGAGCCGAGGCGCGGGCGGCGGCCCGCGCGGCCCTGCACCGCCCGGAGAAGGCGAACGGGGACCAGCGGCACCGCCGGGCCCGGGCCACCGAACCGCTGGTGCTCGGCTCCGGCAACCTCGGGCTGATCAGCTTCCCCGGCCTGCCCGGCCGGGTCAGCCGCGAGGAGATCGACCGCCGCCACCCGGCCCTGCTGCGCACCCTGGCGGAACACCCCGGCATCGGCTTCCTGCTCGTCCGCAGCGAGCGGCACGGTCCGGTGGTCCTGGGCGCGGGCGGCGCCGAGCACCGGCTCGGGGCGAAGGAACCGGGCGGCGGAGCGGGCGCGGGCGAGCCGGACGGGGCGGTGTCCGGCGCGGACGGGCCGGGCGAGCCGACGGCGGAGGGGCCCGGGAGCCCGGACGGGGCGGTGTCCGGCGCCGACGAGCACGGTGAACCGACGGCAGAGGGGCCCGGGAGCCCGCTCGCGCCGTTCGGGCCCGGCGCCGCGGAGGCCGTACGGCGCACCTCAGGCTTCCCGCACGCGGCCGACATCATGGTCAACTCGGCGTACGACCCGGCGACGGACGAGGTGTACGCGTTCGAGGAGCAGATCGGCTCGCACGGCGGGCTGGGTGGCGCGCAGTCCCGGCCCTTCCTGCTCTGGCCGGTGGAGCTGTCCCCGCCGGCCGCCGACGGCCGGGAGCCGGCGGGGGCGGAGCAGCTGCACGCCGTGCTGCGCCGCTGGCTGGAGGAGGCGGACGGCCCGCAGGTGCCGCTGACGTCGCCCGGGGAGCCGGCCGAGCGCGTGGGCTGAGCCGCCGAGCGCGTGGGGTGAGCGGCGAGCGCCGCATGGGGAAAGCGTCGAGCGCCGCGTGGGCTGAGCCGCCGGGCGCGTGCGCTGATCCCCGGGCGCGTGGGCTGAGCGCCGGCCCGGCGTGGAGCCGGTACGCCCGCACCGCACCCCTCCGGCGAAGCCCCCTGAGCACCCGCCGGAGAAGAATGCGCGGCCGAACACCCCCCGGACCGTCCGATTTTCGGCGCAGGGGGTTCCATCGGCGAACATCATCGGTGATTTGGTGCCGGGTGGACCATGCCCGACCATGGGGTCCCCCCGGAAATCTCACGGCTGGTGTGCGCCCCGCGCCACCGGCCGCGGCACGCTGCGCACCCGAAAGCGACGCGGACGGGCGGTGACGGCGGGTGACCGCCGGGAGCGGCCCGCCCCGGCAGCCCCGCCCGGCTCACCACCCGGCGGCACCACCACGCCGAACCGGCCGTCACGGGCGCGCAGCACAGGAAGGCGCCACCCCATGCACGACACCGGAACCGTTCCGCCGCCGGCTCCGGCCCCGGACGCGGCCCAGGCCCCCTCCGGGGAGGTGGTGACCGCCCCGGCGCAGGGCTCCCCGCAGCAGCCGGACTCCCCGCCGGAGGGCTCCGCACAGCAGCAGGGCCCGGCCAGCCGGCACGCCAGCCGTTTCGGACTTCCGGTCGCCACCGCGCTGGTGATGGGCAACATCATCGGCGGCGGCATCTTCCTGCTGCCGGCGTCCATCGCCCCGTACGGCACGGTCAGCCTGCTCGCCTTCGGCGTGCTCACCATCGGCGCCATCGCCCTCGCGCTGGTGTTCGGCAAGCTGGCGCAGCGGGATCCGCGGACCGGCGGTCCGTATGTCTACGCGCGCGAGGCCTTCGGTGACTTCGCCGGCTTCCTCGCCGCCTGGTCGTACTGGATCACGACCTGGGTGAGCAACGCGGCGCTGGCCGTGGCGGCCGTCGGCTACCTCGACGTGCTCCTCCCGGTGGAGGGCTCGGTCTGGAAGATGACGGTCGCGGCGCTGCTGCTCCAGTGGTTCCCGGCCCTCGCCAACCTGGCGGGGACCCGCTGGGTCGGCGCGGTGCAACTCGTCTCCACCGTCCTGAAGTTCGCGCCCCTCCTGCTGGTCGCCGTCGGCGGTCTCTTCTTCTTCGACCCGGACAACCTGGGCCCGTTCCAGGGGACGGACGGCAGCGCCCTCGGGGCGGTCTCGGCGTCCGCCGCGATCCTGCTCTTCAGCTACCTGGGCGTCGAGTCGGCCGCGGTCAGCGCGGGCGAGGTCCGCGACCCGCGGCGCAACGTCGGGCGGGCCACCGTTCTGGGCACCCTCGGTGCGGCGCTGGTCTACCTGCTCGGCACCCTCGCCGTCTTCGGCACCGTGGCCCACGAGAAGCTGGTCTCCTCCGGGGCGCCTTTCACGGACGCGGTCAACGCCATGTTCGGCGGCACCTGGGGCGGTACCGTGGTCGCCTGCGCCGCCCTCGTCTCGATGGTGGGCGCGCTCAACGGCTGGACGCTGCTGAGCGCCCAGACCCCGTACGCCGCCGCGCGCGACGGGCTGTTCCCGGAGCGGTTCGCCACCAAGCGGCGGGGCGTGCCGACCTTCGGCGTGCTCGTCACGGTCGTCCTCGCCTCGCTGCTGACCGTCTACAACTACACGGCCGGTACGGCGCGGGTGTTCGAGATCCTGGTGCTGGTCACCACGTTCACCGCCACCGTGCCGTACCTGCTGGCCGCCGCCGCCCAGCTGTACTTCCTGATCTCCGGGCAGCGCGACCGGGTCCGCCCCGGGCGTTTCGTCCGCGACGTGGCGCTGGCGCTCACCGCCTTCGGCTTCTCGCTGTGGCTGGTCGCGGGCGCCGGCTACGCGGCGGTCTACCAGGGTGTGCTGTTCCTGTTCGCCGGGGTGCTGGTGCACGCCTGGATGTCCGCCCGCCGGAAGCGGGCGGCGAGCGGGGAGCCGGCGGACGCCGCGGAGCCGGCGGACACCGCAGTGCCCGCGGACAGCGCGGTGCCGGCCCCGGCGGAGCCGGCGGAGCCGGTGGACACCACGAAGGCGGCGCCCACCGGCGAGAGCGTCGCCTGAGCCGGAGCCGCCACCGGCGTACGCCCGCGGGGGCCGTCGACTGCCCCCGCGGCAGGCGACGGCCCCGCGTCACTTCTGGACGTCGCGCCGGTTGGTCACCGCCGCCTGGGCCATCGGGGAGAGCGCGCTGACCATGTTCGGCCCGCCCTCCGGGGGCTGGATCAGCGACACCCAGCCCTTGTCCGCCAGGGACTCGAGGTTCCGCCGCGCGTCGTCGCCCAGATCGGCCGCCAGTTCGTCCTCCGTCGGGTTGCCGCCGGCGGACAGCCTTTCCTGAATGCGGAGGACGAGCGCCTCCTCCGCGTCGGTGATGTTGAAGTCCATGGTTCGACCGTAGGTCCCGGCGCGGTGCCGCGCTCGTCGGATACCCCCGCCGCGACCGCCCCGGGACCGGGCCGCGGCGGGCCCGGGATCGCCGCCGCCCCTCCCCGCAGCCCCTCGGATACGCTGGTCGTGAGGAGCCTGCGCCCGAGGACCCTGCGCCCGCGGACGCTGTACCGATGGTGCGTGGGCGGCTTTCCGCACCGGAACGCGGCCTTCGGTACCGGCGGAGCGGCGGCGGGAAGCGGCCCATGGCCAGGATGGTCATGGCGGTGGACACACACGAGCCGACGAGCGACACACCGGAACCGCCCCGGCCCGGGGTCGGGTATGCCGGTGTGTTCCGTGAACTGCTGCCGATCGCGCTGTGGCGGGACGACGCGGACGGGCACATCGTCCAGTGGGCACTGGCCGCCGAGGAACTGCTCGGCCACGCACCGGAGGACGTCCTCGGCCGCCCGGTGAAGCAGACCCTCGTACCCGAGGAGAACTGGGGCCTCGCCGACGAGCTGACCGTGCGCGTCCGGTCCGGGGAGGCCGTGGTCGGCACGCTCCCGGTGCGCCACCGGGACGGGCACTTCGTCCAGATGGAGATGTGGATCTGCCCCACCGCGGACCCGGAGGGCCGCACCGGCAACCTGGTCATCGCCGCCGAGACCTCCGCCGTCGTCCGGATGCGGGACTCCCTGGCCGCGCTCGAAGGCCTGTTCGCCCAGTCGCCGATCGGGCTGGCCATGCTCAGCCCCGAGCTGGACTACGTCCGGGTCAACGACGCCCTGGCCCGGATGAACGGCGTCTCCGCCGCCGAGCACATCGGCCGCCGGGTCACCGAGGTGGCACCGGAGGTCAACGCCGAGGAACTGGAGACGGTGATGCGGGAGGTGCTGGCCGGCGGCGAGGCCGTGGTGGACTTCCGCCGCATCGGCCGCACCCCGGCCGCCCCCGGCGAAGACCGCGTCTGGTCCAGCTCCTACGCCCCGCTGCTCGGCGGCTCCGGCCGCCCGCTGGGCCTGATCGCCTCCCTCATCGACATCACCGAGGGGCAGCGCGCCCATGTGAACGCCGAACGGGCGCGGCAGCGGTTCGCCCTGCTCGCCGAGGCCGGGATCAAGATCGGCACCACGCTGGACCTGCGGCAGACGGCCGAGGAGGTGGTGCAGGCCCTGGTGCCCCAGCTCGCCGACTCGGCCGACGTACAGCTGCTGGAGGAAGTGCTCAACCCCGATGAGACCGCCGCCTCCGCCCAGGGCATGGTGCGCCGGATCGCCGCCGCCTTCACCGATCCGGACGCCCCCGACGAGGAGCTGGCGGTCGGCCGTACCTACCGCATCCCGCCCTCCTCGGTGTACGAGCGGGTCGTCTCCGAAGGCCGCCCGCTGAACCTCTACCTCCCGGACATCGCCGCGCTCATCACCGACCCGGAGGAGGAGCGGCTGCGCGGCTACCTGCGGACCTGCCTCGGCTCGGCGCGCATGGTCCCCCTGGTGGCGCGGGGCAAGGTGCTCGGCGCGGTGATGGCCACCCGCACCCGCCGCCGGGAGCCGTTCGACGAGCAGGACAACGTCCTCATGGACGAGTTGGTCGGCCGGGCCGCGCTGAACATCGACAACGCCCGGATGTACACCAGCCAGCGCGAGGCGGCCCTCACCCTGCAGCGCAGCCTCACCAACAGCGCCCTGCCGAGCGTCCCCGGGCTGGATCTGACCGGGCGCTACCTGCCCGCCAGCGAGCAGGAGGTCGGCGGCGACTGGTTCGACGCCATCGCCCTGCCCGGCGGCAGAACGGGGCTGGTCATCGGGGACGTCATGGGGCACGGCATCCACGCGGCGGCCGTCATGGGGCAGCTGCGCACGGCGGTACGGACGCTGGCCCGCCATGACATCCCGCCGTCCGAGATGCTGCGCTCCCTGGACGCCGTCGTCGCCGACCTGGGCGAGAACGAGATGGCGACCTGCGTCTACGCCGTGCACGATCCCGCCGCCGGCGGCTGCCTGATCGCCCGCGCCGGCCACCCGCCGCCGGCCGTCGCCGACACCGAGGGCACGATCACCTTCCTCGACGGCCCCTCCGGCACCCCGCTGGGCACCGGGGGACAGGACTTCCGCACCGAGCGGGTGGCGCTGCCCGAGCGGAGTCTGCTGGTGATGTACACCGACGGGCTCATCGAGGCCCGGGACCGGGACATCGACGAGGGCATGCGGCAGCTCGCCCGGTCGCTGCGGCACCTGGAGGACCCGCTGCCGGAGATCTGCGACTGCATCCTCGCGCACCTGCTGCCGGCCGGCTCCCAGGACGACGTCGCGGTGCTGCTCGCCCGTCCGGTGCGGCCGGACCGCTGACCCCGGCGGGGGCCGGACGCGCCGGTCCGCGCGGCCCCGGAGCGGCGGCGCGGCGTGAGCACGGCACAGCGGGGTCCGGAGGCGGGCCGGGGGCGGGTCCGAGGGCGTACCTCCGTTCCGGTACGCCCCCGGCCCGGGCGCGGGAACGGCTGTCCGTGGCGGGCGAGGGGGCGGCGGGGAAGTGTGCCGGTCCGTCCCGGGTGAGCAGTTCCGGTCACTTGGGCGGGTCCCTGGAGCCTCACCCAACTGCCCCTGATGGAAAGAGAGTTGAGCGACGATCGCGCGCCGCGCGCGCCGCCGGCTCCGGCCCGGACGGGGCGGCCCCCGGTAGGATGAACGGCGTCGACGGCGACCGCGGGCGCGGCCGCCGCCGCTTGAGGATTCCGGTTCCCTCGCCGCCGCAGGAAGCAGCGGAACTCCTCGGGTCCACCGTTCGAGCACCGCCCCGGCACCGTGACCGTCCACCCGGCGGTCGACGACCCCTGAGGAGTCGCCGTGCAGAGTCCGCCCGTCCGTGGCGCGTCCACCTCGCTCATGGGCAGGCTCCTGCCGTCCCGCGCGGTGACCGCCGAGTCCTTCGGCGACGACGTACCGGCCGGCGAGGCGCGGCTCTTCCCCGAGGAAGAGGTGGCGGTGGCCCGGTCCGTGGACAAGCGGCGGCGGGAGTTCACCACGGTCCGGGTCTGCGCACGGCGGGCGCTGGCCGGGCTCGGCCACGCCCCGGTCCCGCTGGTGCCGGGGGAGCGCGGCGCGCCGAGCTGGCCGGCGGGGGTCGCGGGCAGCATGACGCACTGCGACGGGTACCGGGCCTGCGCGGTCGCGCGGGACACCGAGGTGGTGAGCCTGGGGATCGACGCCGAGCCGGCCGGCCCGCTGCCTGACGGGGTGCTGGACTCCGTCACCCTGCCCGGCGAGCGCGAGCTGCTCCGCGCCCTGGCCGCGAGGGACGCCGGCATCCACTGGGAGCGGCTGATCTTCTCGGCCAAGGAGTCCGTCTACAAGACGTGGTTCCCGCTCACCCGGCGCTGGCTGGGCTTCGAGGACGCGTTCGTCGAACTGCGCCGGGACGGCACCTTCGGCGTGGAACTCCTCGTCCCCGGCCTGGAGGTGGCCGGGGCGCCGGTCCGGATGCTGGAGGGCCGGTGGCTGTCCGAGCGGGGCGTGGTCCTCACGGCGGTCGCCTGCGAGGCACCCGCCTGACGCCCCCCCGGCCCCAACGGCCGGCGCCAACGGCCGGTCCCCGGCCCGATGACCGTCCCCGGGTGAATGACCGTCCCCGGCTCACCCCAGGTCGAACAGGTTCGGCAGCCCGAGACCGTAGCGGAACTCGTCGTGCCGCTTGAGCGCGTCGAACTCCGGTGCCCGGTAGAGCGGGGTGACCGTGCACCGCGGCGCCGGTGAACCGGAGGCTTCCAGCAGGGCGTTGACGGCCTGCCGGGCCGCGGCGTTCGCGCCCTCCATCGTCGCCAGGTCGATGTCCACGGCCACGTAGTCCCCGGCGAGGAAGAGGTTGGGCACCGCGGTGCGGGCGGTCGGCCGGTTGAACCAGGTGCCCGTCGGATGGATGAGCAGCTGGTCGTCGTTGCGCGGCTCGGGCGTGCCGATGCCGTCCACCGCCGGGTCCAGGAACCAGGAGTGCAGGGCGCTGTCCCGCAGCACGGTGCGCCCGGTGTCGTTCAGCGCCGCCTTGAGCTGCGCCCACACCTCGCGGGCGACCTCCTCCCGGGTGCACTGCTTGGCCGTCCGGCCGTAGAGGATGCCGGGCCGGCTCCACTCGGAGATGTCGACGGACAGACAGTCGCGGACCTGCCCGTCCCCGTAGTCGGCGGGGAAATTCCGGCCCTTCCAGAACTGCGCCTGGCCGACGGAGGTCAGGGACCAGGGGGAGTCGAGGTGGTTGATGTGCCCGTGGATCACCGGGGTCGGCTCGGTCAGATAGAACTGGATCCCGGTCATCCAGTCGGTCTCAAGCCGGTCCGCGCGCCCCAGCTGCGGGTCGGCGGCCCGCAGCGCCCGGCCCCAGACGGTGCGGGCGTGCTCGACGGGCATGGCGCAGACGTAGTGGTCGGCGGTGACGGTGCGCCGGGTGCCGTCCGCGTCCCGGACGACGGCCCCGGTGACCCGGCCGTCGGCGTACGGCAGGTCCAGCACGGTCGCGCCGACCTCGAACCGCACCCCCAGGCTCCGCAGATGGGCCACCCAGGGGTCGATCCACGCCTCGTTCGTGGGGGCGTTGAGGACCCGGTCGGGTTCGCCGTCCGCGGCCCGCCCCAGCATGTTGAAGAAGAACGCCTCGAAGCAGTTGGCGACCGTCCGGGTGCTGGCCACCTCGGCCTTGGTGGCGACGATGTTGCGGGTGATGCCGATGGCCAGCAGCTGCTGGTAGTCCGCGGACATCCGGGCCGCCCGCAGGAACGACCACCACGAGGTGCGCTCCCAGTCGTCCAGCCGCCGCTTGTCACAGCTGGTGAAGAAGACGAGGACCCGGTTGGCGAAGTACGCGACCTCGTGGGCGGGCAGGTGGGCGGCCGTGACGAGCAGTCCCGTGACGGTGCGGAGCAGATCGTCGGGGGAGAGCGGTCCGGGCGGCGTACCGAGGGTCGAGAAGGGCAGCCGGATGTCCTCGCGCCCGGTCCGGGCCAGCATCACCTCGGTCGAGGCCACGAGGTTGTCGTGACAGCCGTTCCGGTTGCCCGGGAACGGGATGCGGCGCAGGGTGTCCGGCAGATTCCGGTAGAAGCCCGGGATGAAGCGGAAGCCGTGCTCACCGGGCAGCGGCTTGCGGCCGCCCCGGGCGCTGTCCGGCACGTCCATGCTGCGGGCCTTGCCGCCCAGGCCCTTCTTCTCCAGGACGGTGACCGCGAAGCCGCGTTCGGCCAGCTCATGGGCGGCGGTCAGCCCGGCGACACCGCCGCCGAGCACGGCGACGGTCCGCCCGGCGCGCGGCCCGCGGGGCGCTGCCGCCGCCTGCCCGGCCGGGAGGGCGGCGCTGCCGGCCGCCGCCGCTGCGCCCGCCACGAACGTCCGTCTGGTCCTGCCCGTACGGTGCATACCGCCCCCTACTACCGCCGGTAACCGCAACGTCCGGCGGAGCATAGAAGCCTCCCGGGTCACCCGGAAGGGAACTCCCGCGCCGGGAGCACATTGGCGCGAATCCGACCCCGTCCGGTGGCAGGGTGGAGATGCGGCACCCACCGGGGCCGCGACCGGGCACCGAGCACGGAGGGCAGCACCCATGGCACCCGAACCGCTGACGCGCGCACAGATCCAGGACGGACTCGCGGAGCTGCCCGACTGGTCCCTGCAGGGGGACCGGATCGAGCGGACCTACACCTGCGGGGGACATCTCGCGGCGGCGGCGATGGTCGGGCAGATCGCCCGGGTGCAGGAGGCCCTGGGCCACCACGCCGATCTGACGCTCGGCTACAACAAGCTGACCGCGTCGGTGAACACGCACAGCGCGGGCGGCAAGGTGACGGAGCTGGACCTCGAACTGGCGCACCGCATCGAGCAGATCGCGGCGGAGCACGGGGTGGGCGGCACGGGCTGACGGGATTCAGCCGCCCGCCGGTCCACCAGGTTCTCGCGGTCCGGCCGCCACCCGGTTCACCCGGTCCGCCCGGTCAATCCGGTCAACCCGGTCCGTCCGGTCCACCGGATCCGGCACCCGGCCCGGCCCGTCCACCCGGCCCGGCCCGTCCACCCGGTCCGCTGGGCGTCAGCGGCGCCGGCAGGCGCGCGGCACCGGAAGCGGCTGCCCCGGTCCCTCGGGCGGCGGGGCCACGACCCATGGCGCCCACCGCCCCCGAGACAGCCGCCGCGGCAGCGGCCGCGATGGAGGGGAGCCTGCGCCGGTGAGGGCGCCGCTCACGGTCCGCTGCCGCCATCCGGAGCGAGCCCACCGAAGGACACCCGGCCGCCGGTGGCCGCTCACACCCCGCATTCGTCGCGAACCGGTCCGATGGATGGGTCTCCTCACTCGAAAGAGTGAGCGTGCCCCCGGACTGAAAAAGATCGCGGAACCGACCAATCCGCGACCCCCGCCACACCGAATGAGCTGCGAGGGATCGGTTCGCGGCAGGTGCGGAGGGACAGCGGCATGGCGGTGGAACGGCGGCGGACGGCCGTGGTGGGCGGCGGAGTGGCCGGGCTGACAGCGGCCCACGTGCTGCACCGCTCGCACGAGGTGACCCTGTACGAGGCCGACGACCGGCTCGGCGGGCACGCCCACACCCACGACGTCCCGTCCTCCGACGGCCGGGTGCACCGCGTCGACTCGGGCTTCATCGTCCACAACGAACGCACCTATCCGCATCTGCTGCGCCTCTTCCGTGAACTCGGGGTGACCACCCAGGAGTCCGAGATGAGCATGTCGGTGCGGTGCGAGGGGTGCGGTCTGGAGTACGCCGGGGCGCGCGGCCCGCGGGGCCTGTTCGCCCGGCCCCGCAACGCCGTCCACCCCTCCTACCTGCGGATGCTCACCGAGGTCACGGCCTTCCACCGCCGGGCCCGGAAGCTGCTCGCCGAGGACGGCACCGGCACCGAGAACCGCGGTGGCACCGAGGATGGCAGCGACACCACCGACCGCAGCGGCACACCCGACCGCACCGCCACCACCGACCGCACCCTGGGCGACTTCCTCGCCGAGGGCCGCTTCTCCGCGTACTTCACCGCCCACTTCATGACCCCCGTGGTCTCCTGCGTCTGGTCCTGCAGCTCCGAGACCGCCCTGCGCTACCCGGCCCGCTACCTCTTCCGCTTCCTGGCCAACCACGGGCTGCTCGGCATCGCCGGCTCCCCGACCTGGCGCACCGTGACCGGCGGCTCCCGCGCTTACGTCGACCGGGCCGCCAAGCAGCTCACCGCCGTCCGCACGGCCACCCCGGTGCGGGCGGTGCGCCGCTTCCCGGGCGGCGTGGAGATCGTCACCGAGGACGGCGACACCCACCGCCACGACTCCGTCGTCATCGCCGTCCACCCCGACCAGGCGCTCCGGCTGCTCGCCGACCCCACCGACGACGAGCGCGCGGTGCTGGGCGCCTTCCGCTACTCCCGCAACCCCACCCTGCTGCACACCGACGCCTCCCTGCTGCCCCGCAGCCCCGGGGCGCGCGCCTCCTGGAACTACCTGATGCCCTCCTGCGGCGCCTCCGCCGACGCGGTGCGGGTCAGCTACCACATGAACCGGCTCCAGCGGCTCGACGCCCCCGAGGACTACCTCGTCACCCTGGGCGGCACCGACCGCGTCGCCGAGGACGCCGTCCTGGCCCGGATGGTCTACGAACACCCCGTCTACACCCCGGAGTCCGTCGCCGCCCAGCGGCGGCTGCCCGGGCTCAGCGGCCCGGTCACCGCCTACGCCGGCGCGTACCACGGCTGGGGCTTCCACGAGGACGGCTGCCGCTCCGGCGTCGAGGCGGCCCGCGCCCTGGGGGTGGCCTGGTGACCGCCCCGGCCCCGCCGGCCGCCCCCGCCCTCTACGCCTGCACGGTGGCGCATGTGCGCACCCGGCCGCGGCGCTACGCCTTCCGGCACCGCACCTACCTCTGGTTCGTCGACCCCGACCGGCTCCCGCGGCTGCCCCGCCCGCTGCGCCCGCTGGCCCGCTTCGACCCCCGCGACCACTTCGGCGGCACCGCCCCCACGATCCGCGCCGGGCTGGACCGGTACCTGGCCGCCCAGGGCATCGACCTGGCGGGCGGCCGGGTCCTCATGCTCGGCCACGCCCGCGTCCTCGGGTACGTGTTCAACCCGCTGACCCTCTACTGGTGCCACGACCGCGACGGCGCCCCGGTCTGCGTCGTCGCCGAGGTCCACAACACCTACGGCGGACGGCACTGCTACCTGCTCCGCACCGACGCACGCCACCAGGCCCGGGTGGACAAGGAGTTCTACGTCTCGCCGTTCTTCCCGGTCGACGGCGGCTACCGGATGCGGCTCCCGGAGCCCGGCGACGCCCTCGACCTGACGGTGCACCTGGAACGCGAGGGGCAGCGGCCGTTCACCGCCACCCTCCGCGGACGGCGCCGGCCCGCCGGCCCGCTCGGCCTGCTGCGCGCGGCCGTCCGCCACCCCTGGTCCACCGCCGCCGTGTCCCTGGGCATCCGGATGCACGGCATCCGGCTGTTCCTGCGGGGGCTGCCCGTCCAGCCCCGTCCTCGTCACCGAACCCAGGAGGGTCAGCAGTGAGCCTGTCCGCGTCCACGGACACCCGTACACCCGCCGGCGCGAAGCCCCCCGTCACCACGGGAACCCCCGGCAGCCCCGTCCTCGTCCCCGCGCCCGGCGGCTCCGCCCCAGACGCCGCCCCGACCGCCCGCGCCGCCCCGACCGTCCGCCCGGCCGCGCCCGCCGTGCGCACCGCGGACCCGGAGCGGTGGCCCGACGTGGCCGCCGTGCCCCGGTGCTCCCGGCCGCGCACCGCCGCCGCGGAGGCGCTGGTGCGCCGCGCCCTGGACCGGCTGCCGCTCCGGGTGCGCCTCGGGGACGGCGACACCATCGGCGCCGGGGGCCCGCTGATGGAGATCCACGACCCGGACGCCTTCTTCCGGCGCGTCGGCACCACCGGCACCATCGGCTTCGGCGAGTCCTACATGGCGGGGGAGTGGGAGACCGACGACCTGGTGGGCGTGCTGTCCGCGGTCGCCGAGCACGTCGCCACCCTGATCCCCGAACCCCTCCAGCGGCTGCGCGGGCTGTGGGCCCGGCGGCGGCCCGCCGCCCAGCGCAACACCCCCGACGGCGCGCGCGGCAACATCCACCGCCACTACGACCTGTCGAACGACCTCTTCGCGCTCTTCCTCGACCCGACGATGACGTACTCCTCGGCGGTGTTCCGCGGCTTCCCCGCCCAGCAGTCCCTGCTGCCCGCCGCCCAGCACCGCAAGATCGACCGGCTGCTGGACCTGGCGCGGGTCGGCGCCGGCACCCGGCTCCTGGAGATCGGCACCGGCTGGGGCGAGCTGGCCCTCCGCGCGGCGGCCCGCGGCGCCGAGGTCGTCTCCGTGACGCTCTCCGCCGAACAGCGCGACCTCGCCGTACGCCGCATCGAACAGGCCGGTCTGGCGGACCGGGTCACGGTGCTGCTCCGCGACTACCGCGAGGTCGAGGGGGAGTACGACGCCGTCGTCAGCGTGGAGATGATCGAGGCGGTCGGCGCCGAGTTCTGGCCGGTCTACTTCTCCGCCCTGGACCGGCTGCTGGCCCCCGGCGGCCGGGCCGCCCTCCAGGCGATCACCATGCCGCACGACCGGATGCTGGCCACCCGCACCACGTTCACCTGGATCGGGAAGTACATCTTCCCCGGCGGCCAACTGCCCTCCACCGAGGCGATCGAGCAGGCCACCGCCGGCCGCACCCGGCTGCGGGTGGCCGCCTCGGAGGCGTACGGAGCGCACTACGCCGAGACCCTCCGCCTGTGGCGGGAACGCTTCACCGAACGCGCCGACGAGGTCGGCGCGCTCGGCTTCGACGCCACGTTCCGCCGTATGTGGACCTTCTACCTCGCCTACTCGGAGGCGGGTTTCCGGTCCCGCTACCTCGATGTGCGGCAGCTCCTGCTGACGAAGGAGGCGACCGCCCGATGACCGGCGCCGCCCACCACCTCGCGCCCCTGCTGGAGCAGTTCCTCGGCGGCCGGCTGCCCGTACGGCTGCGGGCCTGGGACGGCAGCGCCGCCGGCCCCGAGGACGCGCCCGTGGTCGTCCTCCGCTCCCGGCGCGCCCTGCGCCGGCTGCTCTGGCAGCCCGGCGAACTCGGCCTCGCCCAGGCCTACATCGCCGGTGAGATCGACATCGAGGGCGACCTGGCCGACGGCCTGCGCACCGTCTGGCGGGCGGTCCGCGAACGCGGTCTGCACGCGCCCCGGCCCTCCGCGGCCGACCTCGCCCGGGCCGCCGGGACCGCACTGCGGCTCGGCGCCGTCGGCCCGCGCCCGCCGGCCCCCGGCACACCGGCCGGCCTGAGCGGCGGCCTGCACAGCAAGGCCCGCGACCGCGCCGCCATCAGCCACCACTACGACCTCTCCAACGACTTCTACCGGCTCCTCCTCGACGCGACCATGGCCTACTCCTGCGGCTACTGGACCAGCGAGGACCCCGAGTACGGGCCCGCCGACGCCCAGCGCGACAAGCTGGAGCTGATCTGCCGCAAACTCGGGCTCGGGCCCGGCATGCGGCTGCTGGACATCGGCTGCGGCTGGGGCTCGCTCACCCTGCACGCCGCGCGGGAGCACAAGGTGCGGGTCACCGCCGTCACGCTCTCCCGCGAACAGCGCGACCATGTGCGCGAGGAGATCCGGGCCCGCGGCCTGGAGGAGTTCGCCGAGGTCGAACTCCGCGACTACCGCGACCTGGCGGGCGGCGGATACGACGCGGTGTCCACCATCGAGATGGGCGAACACGTCGGCGACGCCGAGTACCCGCACTTCGCCCGCACCCTGCACCGGATGCTCCGGCCCGGGGGCCGGGTGCTCGTCCAGCAGATGTCCCGCGGGGCGAACGCCCCCGGCGGCGGCGCGTTCATCGAGACCTACATCGCCCCCGACATGCACATGCGCCCGCTCGGCGGGACCGTCTCCCTCCTGGAGGACGCGGGCCTGGAAGTGCGGAACGTGGAGGCCCTCCGGGAGCACTACGTCCGCACGATCGGCGCCTGGCACCGTACGCTCGAGGAGCGGTGGCCGGAGTTCCTGTCCCTGGTCGGCCCGCAGACCGCCCGGGTGTGGCGGCTCTACCTGGTCGGCGCCGCGCTGGCCTTCGAGGAGCGCCGGATGGGCGTCGACCAGATCCTGGCCGTCCGCCCCTCGCCCGAGGGGGTGAGCGAGCTGCCCGCCACACCGCGCGCCTGGTACCCCGGAGGTGACGGACCGTGAACGGCTTTCCCTGGGCCGCGTTCGGCACCGGCCTCGCCGTCTCGGCGGCCGTGGCCCTCGCCGTCATGCTCGCCACCTTCGGCATCGCCCTCGCCAAGGGCCTGCACCGGATCGTCGACGTGGCCTGGGGCGTGGCCTTCGCCGCCGTCGCCCTGGCCTCGTACGGCATGTCGGCCGGCCACGGCGACGACGGGCGGCGGCTGCTGGTCACCGTGCTCACCGTGGTGTGGGGACTGCGGCTCGCCGGGCACATCGCCCGGCGCGGCCGCGGCCACGGCGAGGACCCGCGTTACGAGCGGCTGCTCGCCAAGGCCCCCGGCAGCCGCAACGCCTACGCGCTGCGGACCGTCTATGGGGTGCAGGGCGCGCTGGTCTGGCTGGTCTCCCTGCCCGTCCAGGCGGCCGGATACGTCCCCGCCCCGCTGAACGCCCTCGCCGCCGCCGGGGCGGCCCTCTGGCTGCTGGGCCTGGTCTTCGAAGCCGTGGGGGACGTCCAGCTCGCCCGCTTCAAGGCCGACCCGGCCAACCGGGGACGCCTCATGGACCGCGGCCTGTGGAGCTGGACCCGCCACCCCAACTACTTCGGCGACTTCTGTGTCTGGTGGGGCCTGTACCTGCTCGCCTGCGGCACCCCGGCCGCCGCCGCACTCACCTTGATCTCCCCACTGGCGATGAGCTACCTCCTGATCAACGGCAGCGGCAAACGCCTCCTGGAACGCCACATGGCCGACCGCCCCGGCTATGCCGACTACCGGGCACGCACGAGCGGCTTCTTTCCCTGGCCACCGCGCGGGAGGTGAGAGGGCGGCGCCGACATCGGCCCGACCCCGGGCGACAACGGATACGTGATCGGAGCGTGTGCTCGATGACGCCGAGTCGGTTCTTGAGGGGCAGCCTGGGCCGTCGGTGGAGAGACCCGACGACTTCGCGATCCGCCTGGTCCTGGCCTCGACAGCGAATCGCGCCCGGCGGCGTGGGCCGGATTCCGTCGCCTGCGCCATCAAGAGGTCCGACATACACGGCCGGGTAACCCCTATCCCGCCACAAACTCGCCAAGGCCGCTCGTGCAGATGCGGACGCGGCAAACAAGGAGGCCGGCAAGGCCCTGGCGGCTTCGGCGAAGGCGGCGGGCTTCGCGCACGTCACGGCCCAGGCTGCGGTCGACGCGGGCAAGGCGGCCGGGCAGGTTGCCAAGCCGGCCAACGACGCGATCCAGCCCGGCTTCGAAGGCTGTGAAGTCACCTTCACCGTCACCTTCAGTGCCGTCGTCGACTTCTTCCTCTGCACCAACCCGGACATCCCGGAAGGCATCGTCTGCCCCGACGAGGACACGCTGCTCATCGAGAGCAAGTGAAAGAAGCCGAGCAACGTGGGGTTCGACCCCAATCGTGACCTCTTCCCCATCGAGTGGGAGCTGCGCGGCGAGGGATCCCTCGGCAAGATCTGGCGAAAGGGCGCCGCAGGTCCTGTAGACGCCGGCAGCAAGGTGAGCATCCGGATCAAGGCGGTACGGGGCAAGGGCAACAGCCACGGAGGTGACGAGGCTACGGGAGTCCCGGACAACTTCGTGATCTACACCGCCTTCCCACTGCCACAGTAGGAGAGAGAAGACATGGCGCAGCCATACCGGCACCTCGGTGTCGACATCGGGCTCAGCGGGGTCATCAAGTGGATCAACATTGGCGGGGCAAACAGCGAAGCCGCCGGTATGAGGGTCATCACGAGCAGTCCCGATCAGTTCGAAGGAGCCTACGCCCACCAGTTGCTGTGGGACTGCCTCGCGCTGCTGGAATCGCCCCTGTCCAGCAGGGACATTGAAATCCTGTGGCTGGCGGGGACCTTCCGGGCCGTCGATCTGGAAGAGCTCGGGATCGACGGCCGCGATTGGCTGAGCCGGATCGTGGAAAGCTGTGTCGAGAGAATCCGGCACGACGACCCCTCCTACACCCCCACCGCCGCCACACCCGAGGTGGACGAGGTGGTGAAGGAGGCGGTCCGTACCGAGATCAGATCGGTCGGGCCCGCCCTCGAGCAGGCCACAGCGCACAACTCCTTCAATCCGCTCGCCGGTGTCGTCCCAGCGCTGGAGCAGGTCGTCGACGTCGATCCGGACCTCGCCTTCCGCCTGCTGCTCCGCGCGCTGAAGGGGTACTTCGTACGGATCAGCGAAGTGCGATACGAGCGTTATCTGGCGCTCGGGGACGAGCTCGGCCTCGGTGAGGACGTCGTCGACGACACGGACTTCAATATCTGGCCGGAGATGAACGAGTAACAGCAGAGCAATGAGACGGGCGCTGCTCGTACAACCAACGGGGCTGGGGTCCCCCTCACGTGGGGGTGGACCCCAGCCCCGTTGAGCTGCGCGAGGGGTGAGGGGGCGGTGCCAACGTCGGCCCGGCCCCGGGCGACAACGGATATGTGATCGGAGCGAACATCGCATGACCCTCGAAGCACCACGGGACATCCTCGTGCAGGCACGGGGCGAGCCGTCTCCGCTGTACGAGCCGCAGGACCCCGGTGCCCACCAGGACCTCGGCACCTTCACCCGCCACGTCCCCCTGGACGATGACCGGCTGTCCCTCCCGGCGGATCTGGCGGAGGCGCTGCGATCCTGGTCGCTCTCCCGCCCGCCGGGAGGATTCACCTCCCGGCCGGACCTGCGCAGGCACGTCAAGCAGGGTCTGACGACTGCTCAGCAACTGGCTGTCCGCCTCGGGCCGTCGTGGACGGTGCGCTACTGGGACGAGCACCAGAGGACGGTGAAGTGGCTGTGCTGGGGCTGCGACCGTCTGCACTGGGAGCGGGACAGCCACGACGCACCACCGCACCCGGTCGACCTCACGATCGAGGGCGAGTACCAGTACGGTCCGCTGCGTGCCGACGGATTCGGGGACTTCTTCCCCGACGACCCCGCCGCCGCGCTGACCCTGTCCGACAGCCTGGTCTCCGGTCTGTACGCGTGGGCGAAGGGCATCGACGGACTGGTGAACCGCTTGGTGCAGGACCGGGACGAGGGAACGTACGACGAGGAGTGGCAACGGCTGTTCCGCGAGGGGATGGAACTGGCGAGACGCGTCGCGCACGAGATCGGCCCCGACCGGAAGGTGACCTACAAGGGCATGGCGCACGGCGGTCTGTCCGTGCTGACGTCGGTCACCTGGCAAGGCGAGCGGCAGGTGTAGGCGGGACCTGATACGCCAGTCCGGTTTCGTGACCTCGGGGTGACACCCGGCCGGGAACGGGTGCGGCCACCGCGTGATCATCGGAGAGTCGTGTGGACTCCTGGAGACCGTGCGGTGGCCGCAGGTCGTAGCGTGGACCCTGACCGATGGCGGGCGATGTTCGACCAGGCCATCGCCCGGATCGCGGGAGGTTCGGCCTGCTCTCGCTGTTCCGGCTATCCGTATCCGTAGGCGATTTTCGCCTACGGATACCAGCACCCTCGTCTCAAGATCCACCGGCCCGAATTCCGCTGGGTGATCTCGTCATCGACCGCTACCGTGCCGGGCAGGATCCACAGGGGGAGGGGGAGCTTGTGCGCCCAGTGCTGTTGGTTGATGTGGACGGACCGCTGAACCCGTATGCCGCGAAGCCGCACCGGCGGCCTGCGGGCTATGAGACGCACCGGCTGGTCACGCCTCGCTGGGAGGCGTCCGAGCGGCGCCGACTGACCGAGTGGGGGCTGCCGAACAAGCCAGTGAAGCCGCTCCGGGTGTGGCTCAACCCGAACCACGGGCCGGCGCTGGCCGCGCTCCCCTTCGACCTGGTCTGGGCCACGACGTGGGAGGAGGAGGCCAACGACTTCCTCGCGCCGGTCCTGGGGCTGCCCGCCCTGCCCTACATTCCATGGCCTTCACCCCGGCCCGAGCCTCCCAGCGGCGTGTTCTGGAAGACACCGGAGATCGTCGCGTGGGCGAAGGGGCGCGCGTTCGCCTGGGTCGATGACGAGATCACCCTCGCGGATCGAGCATGGGTGGAGGCTCACCACGACGGTCCCGCTCTCCTGCACCGGATCGATCCCAAGTCCGGCCTGTCCATCGATGATTTCGCCAAGCTGACGGAATGGGCGGCAGGCCTGGACTGACTCCCCCGGCCGAGCGCCAACCGAGGAGACGCTGCAGATCTCCACGCTGGACAAGGCATTCGTGGACTTCTGGCACTCGACATCGACCAGGCGCTGTTCGAGATCGTCGCCGCCGGACTGGCACTGAACGCGGCCATGCAGCTCCAGCGCGACCGGACCGCCGCGGACCGGGCCCGCCGCGCGATCGAACGGTCCATGGACCAGTCCTGACCGCACGCCGGACCGGTAGTGGGCCGAGCACGCCAAGCGAGAGGCCTGCCCGGAGGCGATCGAGCAGGCCCCAACGACTTCGCCACTCTGGATACGACCGCCTGACTGCGTTCCCGCTGGTCAGCCCGTATCCGACCGAATGGCTAAGCGGTGAGGCCGTGCTCTTCGGCGAGACCGCTGATGGTCCGGGCCATCGCGACGTCCCGTTCGGTGATCCGGTCGCCGGCGTCATGCGTGGTGAGGGCGAACGTCAGGGTGTTGTAGAGGATCGTGATGCGGGCGTGGTGGTTCGCCGAGTCCTCGGCGGTGGCCACAGCGGCATAAAAGGATGGCAGTTGCTCACGCTTGCCCTTGTACGAGGCGGTCAGCGCGCCCCCTTCCACAGTCCAGCCGGGCAGTTCGGCCAGTGCGGAGGTGATGTGCCGGTCCGTCAGCGGCTCCAGAGCCACAGTGGTTCTCCTTCGGTGGGATGGGTCGGACAGCCATGGCTTGATCGAGTTCGTATCCGATCCTGGTGGTGGCCCAGGGCCGCATTGCTGCCCGTAGGACACCGAGTTCCTGGCGGTGCCGTGCTGATCCTGTTTCCCGGGCGATGGCTGACGAATCCCGGGCCGGCGCGACGGCATGCTCAGGTTCCCCGGTGCAAGCGTAGGAGGTGGCCTGCCGGGCGAGAAACACCCCGGTGTCCCGGCGGGCCGTGGAGGGCATGACGGCGTTGATCTGCTCCCACATGCGGACCGCCTCTTGGTGCAGCCCGAGGCGGCCGTAACAGGTCGCACGCTGGACCTCGAAGTAGCACGCGTTCCGGGCTGCGGCAGAGCCCCATGGGACAGTCGGATCGACCTGTTCCACTGCGACCGCGGCAGTATCCAGGAGTCGATCCGCTGCACGCCGGTCACCTATGAGGGCGTAGCCGTGAGCCTGCTGGCACTTGATCGTCACCTGAATGCGGTCGGACAGGTTGCCCCGCTCGGACAGCGCCGCGTCGCAGAGGTCGACGGTCGAACGGCCGTCGCCGAGGTCGGCATACAAGTGCCCGGTATGGGAGAGGGTGTAGGCGATCAGATCCGCGTCCCCGGTCATCCGGGCGTCGCTCTGAGCCATGCCGTGCCAGTAGGCGGCTTCATCCCACATTCCGGCGTCTTGGTGAAGCCACCCGAGGAGCGCGCCGTGGGCGGAGACAGCGGTAAGAAGCCCTGACCGTACCGATCGGCCCGCACCCCGCGCCAAACGCTTGATCAACTTGTACTGCTCGGAAACCACCCCGGTCAGCACACCGGCGCCGAGCATCATGTCAGGGACGAGGACGAGGACGAGGACGACGGCGGAGGCGGCAACCCTCCGACCGGCGACAGCGACGATGGACGCGACTACCTGACCTGACGGCCAGTAGTCTCCCCTGACCCGGGGCCGACTCCCTGTGACAAGGGGTCGGCCCTGCCGCTGAGAGGACTTCACATGCCCGACCGAGGACCGTTCGATCTCCCGGACCACGTTCAGAGCGTCGTGACACCGGTGAGCAAGCGCCTCGTCGTCAACCGGCGTGGTTCCACCGTCTGGGACGTACGAACTCCCGCTGGTCGCATGGCGGTGAAACTGGGCTACCCGAGCCGGACCCACGCATGGACGGCGTTGGCCCCCGCCCGAGAAGCCGCCATTCTCAGGCAACGTGTCGGCCCCGAAGAGATCCGCTTCGGAGAGTGGGAGAGAGGCACGTGGAGTGCTCAGCCCTGGCATGAAGGCGAATCCCTCTACGGTCTGTGGGAGCGCCTTCGGCACACGGATGATCCCATGGCCCCCGACCTCGGTGAGGCTCTGTCATGTGCTGTGGCACTGGCCGAGCTGCATGACGACGGGTGGGCGCATGGCGACGTGCAGCCCAACCACTTCGTCATCGGCCGTGCCGGTACCTTCCTCATCGATCTGGCGCTGGCACACGGTGGCGAGGTTCCCGGCCGCTACGACTTCCGGTACCGGGGCTGCCTGGTCCACTACGAGGCGCCGGAGATCTCTCGGAGCATCCTGGAGAGCGATACCGCCGTGCCGACGAAGGAAGCCGACGTATACGCGCTGGGTGCATCGTTGTTCCTCTCCGCCACCGGTCGCCGGCACGTGCCCTACCCGGACGATGCCGACCGGAAGGACCAGCGGCGGGCCATCGTGGACAAGCCGCACCGGCCGATCGACGTGCCGGGCCGGCTGGGCGGGCTCATCGATCACATGATGAGCCGCACCCCCGCCGACCGGCCGACCAGTGCCGAAATCTGCCGGGAGCTCCGCGGAGCGCTCTGACAGACGCCGACGCGGTGTCGTCACCACACCCCCCCGCGCCCCCAGCCGCCCTCACCCGATCCCCCGAGCCTCCTGGAACCGTGCCAAGCCGTCCCCCAGGTCCACCACCGGCTCCGGATAGTCCAGCCGGTCGCGCACCTCGGCCGGCAGGTCCCACGGGCGGTGCACGGCCGGGCCGGCCACTTCGGAGAGTTCCGGGACCCAGCGGCGGACGTACTCCCCGTGGGGGTCGAAACGCTTCGCCTGGGCCAGGGGGTTCAGGACCCGGTTGGGGCGGGTGTCCGTGCCGGTGCCCGCCATCCACTGCCAGTTGAGCTGATTGTTCGCCACATCCCCGTCCACCAGCAGGTCCAGGAAGTGCTGAGCACCCACCCGCCAGTCGATGTACAGCGTCTTGGTCAGAAAGCCGGCCGCCAGCAGTCGCGCCCGGTTGTGCATCCAGCCCTCGTGGATCAGCTGCCGCATCGCCGCGTCGACCACCGGGTAGCCGGTCCGGCCCTCCCGCCAGGCGGCGACCTCCTCCGGGGCCCGCCGCCACCGGTCCTTCCGGGTCCGGTAGTCGCGGTACGACGCGTCGGGGCGGGCCGCCAGGACCTGGTGGTGGAAGTCCCGCCAGGCCAGCTGCCGGACGAAGGCCTCGGCCCCCGCGCCGCCCGCCTGACGGGCCCGGTGCACCAGCTCCACCGGTGACAGCGCGCCGAAGTGGAGATAGGGCGAGAGCCGGGACGTCGCGTCGCCCGGCAGATCGTCGTGCCGGTCGGCGTAGGCGTCGATCCCGCCGTCCGTCCACGCCTTGAGCTGCCTGCGGCCCTCGGTCTCGCCCCCGGCGGCCAGCCCCGGGGAGACGCCCTTCAGATCCGTCCGGCACACCAGGTCGTCCGAGCGGATCCCCTCCGGGACCCGTACGACCCGGGGCGCCCCCAGCCGGTCGCGCAGCCGCTCGTTCTCCCAGCGCCGGAAGTACGGGGTGAACACGGCGAAGTGGTCCCGGTCGGACGGGGTCACCGCGCCCGGCGGCAGCGCCGTGATCACCGCGTCGTGGACCTGGAGGTCGCACCGCTCCTCCCGGAGCGCCGCCCGGAGCCGCTCCTCGCGGCGCAGCGCGTAGCCGCTCACGCCGCCCGCGATGTGCACCCGGCGCGCCCCGGCCTCGTACGCCACCCGGCAGACCTGCTCCACCACATCGCCCGTACGGATGACGAGCCGTCCGCCCCGGTCCCTCAGCCGGGCGTCCAGGTCGGCGAGGCAGTCGGCGAGGAACGCCCGGCGGTTGGGGGCGTCGAAGCCCGCCTCCCGCACGCCGGAGTCGACGACGAACAGGGGCACCACCTCATCGGCGCCGCGCAGCGCCGCCCGCAGCACGGGCTGGTCGTGCACCCGCAGGTCGGATGTGAACAGGGCAATGGACACCCTCATGCGCCACTCCTACACGCCCTGGCCGGGCGGGAATTCCATCAGTGCGAGGGGATCGGTGGTCGGCTGCTCGGAGCCGCCCGCAGGCTCGACGGTGATGCCCATCCCCGAGGCATCCCCGACCGGACCGCGCATCAGCATCGCCGGCTGGGCGGAGGCTTCCACCAGTCCCGCGGAGCGCATCTTCCCACCGTCGGCGAACCACAGTTGGTACACCTTGCCCGACGGCAGCGGCGGCAGGCCCGAGGCGAGGAACGCCGCCTTGTCCTGGCTGCGCGAGACGACGACCGTGGCGGACGCGCCGTCCTTCAGCTTGCCCCCGGTGGCCCGCGCGTCCGGAGCGGCCAGGACCTTGGTGATCTCCTCCTGCCGCTGCTCCGCCTGCCGGGCCTCCTGCCGGGCCTCCTGCCGGGCGTCGTCCACCTGCTGGTGCTGCCAGACGGCCACCCCGCCCAGCCCCGCGGCGGCGGCCAGACACGCCGCCAGCGCGAACCGGTACGGCGACCTGGCGCGCCGTCGGGACGGTCCGCCGACCCGGCGCCGGGAGACGCTCGGCGGCTCCTGACGGACCGTCACGATCTGTCTCATGACCCGGTCCTTCATCTCCGGCGGGGGCACCATGGACACGGCCAGCCCCAGCCGTCCGGCGGTCGCGGTCAGTTCTCTCACCTCCTGGGCACAGGGCGCGCACTCCACGAGGTGGCGCTCGAACTCCTCGCGTTCGGTCTCCGGCAGCGCCTGCGTCGCATAGGCGCCGGTCAGCGTGTGCAGATCCGCGGATTTCACGCGGTCACCCCCAAGCAGTCGCGCAGCCGGATGAGCCCGTCACGGAGGCGGGTCTTCACCGTTCCGAGCGGGAGGGACAGCAGTTCGGCGACCTCCCGGTAGGTGTGTCCCCGGTAGTAGGCGAGGGTCACCGACTGCCGTTGCAGGTCGGTGAGGGTGCGCATGCAGCGGCGCACCTGCTCCCGCTCCAGCCGTGCCTCCACCTGTTCGGTGACCTCGTCGAAGGCGGGGGTCCGGTCCAGCAGGGCCGCCCGGTGCTCCCGGTCCGTCGCGGCCTGCGCGGCCCGCACCCGGTCCACGGCCCGCCGGTGGGCCAGGGTGAGCACCCAGGTCATGGCGCTGCCGCGGTCCGACCGGAACCGCGCGGCGGTCCGCCACACCTCCACCATGACCTCCTGCGCCACCTCCTCCGACTGCGCCGGATCGCGCAGCACGCCGCGGACCACGCCGAGCACCGGGCCGCAGACCGCGTCGTACACCCGGCTGAACGCCTCCTGATCGCCCCTGGCCACCATGACCAGCAGCTCCTCCAGATCGGGCCCGGAAGGGCCGGGCCGTGGATGGCTGCGGAGACCAGCGGACCCCATGTTTCCTCCAAGCACCGGGCGGCTCGTGACGCCACCCATCCTTCACGCGGGCAGGCCCGCGTCCGCGCAGGCTCCACGAGTCATTCGGGACCGGGACCGGCGCGGATTGGCCGCGGGAGGGACATCTTTGCGGAAGTGGCACACCTGTTGGTGCACCAGGGGTGACTCCCGACATCCTCAGCGGCGACAGGCACGGCACGCACCGACCGGAGGCGGACAACGATGACCGACCATCACCATCACAGCACGAAGATCGACTGGGATGCCATGGGACCGCTCCTCGAACTGGAGGGTGAGGTCCAGATCCCGCTGCTGGAGCAGGCCACCGGCTGGCTGCGCGGCCGGAGCGGCGGGGTGCGGCGGGTGCTGGACGCCGGCAGCGGTCCGGGCGTCATGAGCTGCCTGCTCGCCCGGGAGTTCCCGGCGGCCGAGGTGGTCGCCGTGGACAGCGGGCGGGAGCTGCTCGACCGGGCCGAGCGGCGGGCCGCCCGACAGGGGCTGGCCGAGCGGGTCCGCACCCACCTCGCCGACCTGCCCGGCGGGCTGGACCCGGTCGGGCCGGTGGACCTCGTCTGGTCCAGCAAGGCGGTCCACCACCTCGGCGACCAGGTGGCCGCACTCGCCGCGCTCGCCCGCTGCCTGCGCCCCGGAGGCCTCCTGGCGGTGTCCGAGGGCGGACTGCCCCGCCGCTGGCTGCCCCGCGACATCGGGATCGGCCGGCCGGGGCTCCAGGAGCGGCTGGACGCCCTCAACGCCGACCGGTTCACCGAGATGCGCGCCGAGCTTCCCGGCTCGAAGTCCGAGGTCGAGGACTGGCCCGCGCTGCTCGCCGCCGCCGGTCTCGAACCCGCCGGCACCCGGACCTTCCTGCTGGACCTGCCCGCACCGGCGGCGCCCGGGGTCCGGGAGTTCGTGGCCGCCGACCTGGCGCGGCTGCGCGAGAAGCTGGCGGACCGGATCGACGCGGACGACCGGGCGGCCCTCGGCCGGCTGGCCGACCCGGACGACCCGGAGGGCATCCACCGCAGGCCGGACGTCTTCCTGCTGAGCGCCCAGACCGTGCACACCGCCCGGCGGCCGGGACCGGACAGCTGAGCGGGCACGCCGCGCCGGTCCGGTGAGCGCCGCCCGGACCCGTGAGGGTCCTTGCCCGATGAGCGCCCGGTGAGCGCACGACCTGGGCGGGCATCGTGCAAGGACCCCTGAGGACACCCGGCCGGTGCCGCGCATGCGAACGGCGCCGCCGCTCCCGAGGAGCGGCGGCGCCGTTGCGAACCGGCCGGAAGGTCAGCCCTTCCGGTGAAGCCGGACCGGTCAGGCCACGTCGAAGGTGGCCGGGTCCGGGCCGAGGCGCTGACCGGCGTCCAGGCCCGCGATGGCGTTCAGATCGGCGTCGTCCAGCTCGAAGCCGAAGAGGTCGATGTTCTCCTTGATCCGGGACGGGGTCACGGACTTCGGGATCACGACATTGCCGAGCTGGAGGTGCCAGCGCAGCACGATCTGGGCCGGGGAGCGGCCGTGCTTGCGGGCGATCTCCCCGAGCTTCGGGTCGTCCAGCAGGCCCTTGCCCGACCCGATCGGCGACCACGCCTCGGTGGCGATGCCGTGCTGCGCGTGGAGTGCGCGGGCCTCGGCCTGCGGGAACTGCGGGTGCAGCTCGATCTGGTTGACCGCGGGCACCACGGAGGTCTCGTCCAGCAGACGCCGCAGATGCTCGGGCTGGAAGTTCGACACGCCGATGGCCTTGGCGCGGCCGTCGGCGAGGACGGTCTCCAGCGCCTTCCACGTCTCGATGTACAGGTCGCGCGACGGCAGCGGCCAGTGGATCAGGTAGAGATCCACGTAGTCCAGGCCGAGCCGGGACAGCGATGTGTCGAACGCCTTGAGGGCCGACTCGTAGCCGTGGTCGGCGTTCCACAGCTTGGTCGTGACGAAGAGGTCCTCACGGGGCAGTCCCGAGCCGGCGATCGCCTTCCCGGTGCCTTCTTCGTTCTGGTAGGCGGCGGCCGTGTCGATGCTGCGGTAGCCCGCCTCCAGCGCGAGGCCCACGGCGCTCTCCGCCTCGTCGTTCGGCACCTGCCAGACCCCGTAGCCGAGCTGCGGCATCCGGACGCCGTTGTTCAGGGTGGTGAAGGGGACCTTGCTCACGCGTCGATCCTTAGAAAGTAGACGGTCGGATACCACTGTCAACGATCTTCGGGGTCCGCCGCATTCCCGGTGAGCCGACCGGATGTGCCGGTCCGCCGTTCCGGATGGCTCGGATCAGGCGCCGTGGGGCGTGGCCTCAGGCGTGATAGGACCTGGCCTCAGGCGTGATAGAGGGCGTCGACCTCCGTGGCGTACGCCTTCTCGATCACCTTCCGCTTGAGCTTGAGCGATGGCGTGAGCATGCCGTGCTCCTCGGAGAACTGTGCCGCCAGGATCCGGAAGGTCCGGATGGACTCGGCCTGGGACACCAAGGTGTTCGCCGCGACCACCGCCCGCCGGATCTCCGTCTCCAGGTCCTTGTCCCGCACCAGATCGGCGGGCCGCAGCTTGGGCTTGCCGCGCATCTGCAGCCAGTGCTCCACGGCGTCGGGATCGAGGGTGACCAGCGCGGCGACGTACGGGCGGTCGTTGCCCACGACGATGGCCTGCGAGACCAGCGGGTGTGCCCGCACCCGCTCCTCCAGCGGGATGGGCGACACGCTCTTGCCGCCCGAGGTCACCAGGATCTCCTTCTTCCGGCCGGTGATCGTCAGATAGCCGTCCTCGTCCAGCGCGCCGAGGTCCCCGGTCGCCAGCCAGCCGTCCTTGAGCACGGCCTCGGTGGCCTTCGGCTCGTTGAGGTACCCCTGGAACACCTGACCGCCGCGCAGCCACACCTCACCGTCGTCCGCGATGTGCACGGTGGTGCCGGGGATGGGCCGGCCGACCGTGCCGTAGCGGGTGCGCCGCGGGGGATTGGCGGTGGCCGCGGCCGTCGACTCGGTGAGCCCGTAGCCCTCGTAGACGGTGATCCCGGCACCGGCGAAGAACAGCCCCAGCCGGCGTTCCATCGCCGAGCCGCCCGACATCGCCGTCCGGATCCGGCCGCCCATGGCTTCGCGGACCTTGCTGTAGACGACCTTCTCGAAGAACTGGTGCTGCATGCGCAGACCGGCACCGGGGGCCGAACCGGTACCGAACGCCTTGTGCTCCTGCGCCTCCGCGTACCGCACCGCGACCTCGACCGCCTTGTCGAACGGCCCCTCGCGCCCCTCCGCCTCGGCCTTCCGGCGGGCGGCGTTGAAGACCTTCTCGAAGACGTACGGCACGGCCAGGATGAAGGTGGGCCGGAAGGCGGCCAGGTCCGGCAGCAGTTCCTTGGCGCCGAGGCTCGGCTGGTGGCCCAGCTTCACCCGGCCGCGGATCGCCGTGACCTCCACCATCCGCCCGAAGACATGGGCCAGCGGCAGGAACAGCAGCGTGGACGCCTCGTCACCGGGCTTGGAGTGGAACACCGGCTCCCAGCGGGCGATCAGGGTGTCCGACTCGAACATCAGGTTCGCGTGGCTGATCACACAGCCCTTGGGGCGGCCCGTGGTGCCGGAGGTGTAGATGACGGTGGCGGGGGAGTCGGGGGTGACCGCCAGCCGGTGCCGGTGCACCACCTCGTCGTCGATGTGCTCCCCGGCCGCCGTCAGCTCGCCCACCGCGTCGGCGTCGAGCTGCCACAGCCGGGTCAGCGTCGGCAGCCGGTCGATCACCGAGCCCACCGTCATGGCGTGGTCCTCGGTCTCGACGATCGCCGCGGAGACGCCCGCGTCGTACATCATCCAGTAGACCTGCTCGGCCGAGGACGTCGGATAGACCGGCACGGGCTGCGCGCCGATCGACCAGAGCGCGAAGTCGAACAGCGTCCACTCGTAGCGCGTACGGCACATGATCGCGACGCGGTCGTTGAACCGGACTCCCTGGGCCAGCAGCCCCTTGGCGATCGCGAGGACCTCCGCGCAGAACTCCCCCGAGGTCACATCCCGCCATTGCCCGTCGACCTTCCGGCCGAGTGCGACCCGGTCCGGGTCGTCGGAGGCATGGTCGAAAACGGCGTCCGCCAGGCCTCCGACCAGGGGCGCCGCCTCAACGGGAGGGACGGTGAACTCGCGCAATGACTGCTCCTAGCGTGCTCAGCACAGCGCCGCGACGGTACCCGATCCGGCCCCCGGTGGGGAGAGGCGTCCCGGAATCGGAAATGGCGACATCTGCGCTGGTCAGGCCGCGATGTGCGGTCCTGTGCGGGACAGCTTGGGTGAAACCTGACTCCGGAGTAAGGAGAGGGCGCGGCAATCTCCACCGAATCCGCCCGCGGACGTCACGGACGCTTTACAGTGCGTGCCCTCGTGGGGCAGATGGGCCGGTTACCGCCGGTCGGGGCGGCCCGCGGGGCGCGGAGTGCGGCTCGGAGCGAAATCTTCCGCTTCAGCTCTCCGCGGGGCGTGCGCTCCGGTACCGGCTCCCGGGGGTGTGTTCCGGTACCGGCTTCCGGGGTGTGCGGGTGTCGCGGCGGGTGGCCGTGGACGGTCGCTCCACCCGGGACGGGAGTGCCGGTGCGGGCCGTACGGGGAGACGGCGTCGGAGGCTCGGGGGTTGCTCCGGTCACCCGGAAATCTCGCGCGCCGCGGACCGCCGCGCCAGCAGCAGCGGACGGCGCCCCGGTGGCTCGATGGGTGGCCGACGGGAGGTCGACCGCAGGCGACGGCGGTCGACAGTCCGGGACTTCTGCCACATGCCCGGCATTCGGTGCTATCTGGTACTCCATTGGACGTCCGGCGGGGTCCACATGCCGGGTAAATGCGATGATCGGCCTGTTACTGGGTTCGTCCGATTCCGAGCGGTGGCCGTCGTGCAGCAGCGGCCGCCGTCGCTCCGTACACAGAGGAGAACCCGTGAAGTTCACCCGACTGTGCCTGGCTCCCGCCGGGGCCGCGCTGATGCTGGGGGCACTGGCCGTGCCCGCCGACGCGGCCACCACCGCCGTACCGTGCGACACCGCCCAGCTGATCGCGGCGATCAACGCCGCCAACAGCGGCGACGGCGCCACGCTCGCGTTGGCCGCCGGCTGTGCCTACCACCTGACCACCCCGGCCGACGGGGAGAGCGGGCTGCCGGTGATCGTCAAGCCGATCACGCTCGAGGGCAACGGCGTCACGATCAGCCGCGACGTGGACGCCGACGAGGCGTTCCGCATCTTCACCGTCGGCGCGGGCGGTGAACTCACCCTGGAGGCGCTCACCGTCGAGGGCGGCCTGACCACCGCCGACGGCGGGGGCATCCTCGTCCAGAACGACGGGGCCCTCACCGTGGACACCAGCCTCATCACCGGCAACACCGCCGCCGGGGACGGTGGCGGCATCGCCGTCGACGCCGGTGGCACGGCGGCCCTCACCAACACCTCCGTCACCGAGAACTCCGTGGCCGACGCCTCGGCAGCGGCCCCGTCGGCCGCCAGTAGCCCCGCCGCCGTCCCGTCGGCCGCCGCCAGTGCCGCGGCCGCCGCACCGTCGGCTGCCGCCACTCCGGCGGCCAAGGAGTCCGCCGCCAGCGCCGCCGCTGACGCGTCCGCCGCCACCCCGGCCGCCAGTGCCTCGGCCGCCGGCACCGTGGCCGCAGATGCTTCGGCCACCACCGGCGGCATGGCCGGTGGCATCCTCAACAACGGCGAGATGACCATCGACGGGGGCGTCAAGGCCGACGGCACCCGCAGCGCGTCCGCCCTGCGTGATGTGCCGAGCAGCACGAACGACGAGGACGAGAACTCGGTGACCTACCGGGACAGCCACAACAACGTCACCAGCAACGTCACCGGCAACAGCACCACGACCACCACCCCGGGCACCGGCACGCAGACGGTCTGGAACTTCGGCGTCCCGGACCTCTTCCGGGCCGACGGGCAGACGTCCCGCACCGCGACGAGCCTGCCCGAGGGGTACACGAACGTCTCCGGCTCCGTCGCGCTGGACCGCCGTCAGGTGACCACCACCACGGGTGGCACGGAGGGCGGCAGGCTCGCCCTCGGCCTCCCGCTCCCCGGGGTCGGGACCACCATCAGCGCCAACAGCCCGGCCAACTGCACGGGCAGCGCCACCGTCCCCGCCGGCTGCGTCGGCTGACCCTGCGCCCCGGCCCGTCCCCGCCCGTACCGCCCGCCCGCTGGAACAGGCGTCACGCCGGGCGGCGTCGGGCGCCGGACGGGCGGCTCCGGGGGCGGCATCACCGCCGCTCCCGGAGCCGTGGCCGCAGCCTGTCCCGCAGCCGTGCCCGCGGCCTGTCCCGGCGCCGTGCCCGCGGCCGGCTGCTCCCGGAGCCGTGCCCGGGGCCCGCCGCTCCCGAGGCCGCCGCCGCAGCCTGTTGCTCCCGAAGTCGTGGCCGGGGCCCGGCTCCCCTCCGCGCGGCCGGGCACTTCCTCCACTCGACCCGGCCCCGGTCCGCACATCGCCGCGCGTCACCTGTCCCCTCAGCCGTTTCCCCCTCAGTCCTCAGCCGTGTCCCCCTCAGTCCTCCGCCGGACGCACCCGGTCCAGCGGCAGCCACAGCACTGGGAGCCCGCCGAGGGGGCCGCCCCAGGTGCGGAGGCGTTCCAACTCCTTGCCGGAGAGCGCCCGGTCGTAGACCCGCACGTCGTCGAGCGCGCCGGTGAGCCAGGTGCGGCTGTCCGCGGACTGGCCGAGATGGACGCCGAAGGTGGAGGACCGGCTCACCGTGCCCGGCACGTCCGGCGCGGTCACCTCCGCACCGTCGACGGCGAGCAGCAGCCGGCCGCCGGTCCGGCGCAGCGCGAGATGGTGCCACGCGCCGTCGTTGTGCGCGCCCGGCGTGCTCACCGTGGCCGTCGCCGCGGGCCGCGCTCCGTCGGCCGTGGTGATGAGCCCGGTGATCCGCCCGCGGGACGGCTCGCCGCGGAGCCAGACCTGCGGATTCCGGATCCCCACGCCGCCCATCCACAGGAACGGCTGGTCGCCGGCGGTCGCGGCGTACCGGAACCATAGGCTCGCGGTGAAGTCACCGGCCCCGAGGCGCAGCGACTCCCGGAAGGGCAGCCGCACCGCGTCGTCGCCGCCGTCGAACGACAGCGCCCCCTTGAACCGGCCCGCCACCTCCGCCGCCCCGCCGAGCACGGACGCCCCGCGGGCCCACAGGGCCCGGTCCGCCGTGGTCGGGTCGGGGGCGCGGCGCGGGCCCAGCCACTCCTCGGTGAACCGGGCGAAGCGGATCTCGTCCCGGGCATCCGCCGTGCCGCCCTCGTAGAGGAGGCCGACCTCGTCGTCGGAGAGGGCCACCAGGTCGGAGTAGCCCGACCAGTCGGCGGTGACCCGCTTGCCCCGGTCGGCGCTCTCCCAGGTGCGCCCCTCGTCGTAGGACGAACGGATCGTCATGGTCCGGCGGCGGTCGGGGTCGGCGGGCGCGGAGAACAGCAGCCTGCTGTACCCGTCCCGGTCCCGGCTCCGCAGCCGCAGCGCGGCGCCCTGCACCATCGGCGTGGTGAGGTCGGGAAGGGCACGGAAGGGCGCGGCGAAGCTCTCGCCGCCGTCCCGGCTGACGGCGTACGTCCGGTGGCCCAGGTCCGTGCCGTCCTGCTCCCGCCCGTTGACGTGGACCGCGCCGTCGCTCCGCTCCAGGAGCGTCATCTCGGACGGCTTCTGACGGAACGTTCCGTCGGGGGCCACGGGCCAGGTGTCCACGGCGCCCACCCGCCAGGTCCGGCCGCCGTCGTCGCTGTGCACCAGCGCCGCGTGGTTCGCGGTGATCCGGGTCCCGTCGTGGCTCTCGGCGTTGACCCCGAACACCAGCCGTCCGGCGTGCCGTCCGCGCGTCAGCTGGATGCCGTGCACCGGGCCCGTGGCGTACCAGGAGTTCCAGGCCGGGGGCCGGATCGCCTCGGTCAGGTCCCGGGGCGGCGACCAGGTCGCGCCGTCGTCGTCGCTGTACTGGAGGTGCGGGGTGCGGTCGCAGGGCACGGCGCAGCTCAGCGAGTCGGCCCGGCCCTTGTTGTAGGTGGTCGCGACGAGGATCCGGCCGGTGCGGGTGTCCACGACCGGTGCGGGGTTGCCATGGGTGTCGCCGGCGCCGTCGTCCACGACCTGGAGCGGGCCCCAGGTGCGTCCGCCGTCCGTGGAGCGCTTGAGGACGAGGTCTATGTCGGCGGCGTCACCGCAGTTCAGCACCCGGCCCTCGGCGAAGGCGAGCAGGGTGCCTCGGACGGTCCGCACGACCGCCGGGATCCGGAAGCAGGCGTACCCGGGGTCCTGCGAGGCCTTGAACAGCACCTGCTGCTCGAAGCCGCTGCGGGCCGCGGCCGGGGAGCCCTCCGCGGCCGCGGCCCGCACGGAGACCGCGGGCGGGACGAGCAGGGCGGCAGCCAGTAAGACCCACAGCCGGTGCCACCGGAGCGGGCGTGGACGGGGTCCGGGGCGTGGACGGAGAACTGACGGCATGGCGCGTCCCTTCAGCCGATAATCCGGACATCCCACGTCCCATGTCCGGGCGTCGACGGTACGTGCCGGGCATTCCCCCTCACAAGCACCGTGCGCCCATCAGCTCGTCCGGAGTAGCCGAGGCCCGTCGGGCACGGGGGAGGCGGTGCGGCCGGGCCGGTGGACAGTTCGGCGAAGGCGCGGGTGAAGGCGCGGGTGAAGGCGAGCCCGGTGACCGGGCCCGACGGAGAGCCCGTCACGCCGGTGCAGAGCGCGGCGACGGTCCCCGCCACATCCCCGCCGAGCACCCCGGGCAGCGGCGCGCCGCCGCGCACCCGCCGCACGGACGGCAGGGGTACCCCGATGGCCTCGGTGCGATCAGCGGCTCGCCGACCTGCCGGGGCGGCTGATCCCGGGTTCGATGACGGGGGTTCCTGACGACGCTCGAAGCGGTAGCGTTCGATGACGCCCAGCGTGGTCGATCCGCCTCAACTGCACCGTCCCTACCAACTCCACAGTGGCATCAATATATTGACGCCGCATCATGCCGAGGAGCCGAACGGCCGTCGGGATGTGCGGGCTGCGGGGCGCGTGGCCCGCGGCGCGGCCGCCGTAGCGGGACCGTCCGTCCCGGGCGGTCGCGTATCGGCCTCCGCGCCCCCTCCGCTACGACGTGACCGCCGCTCCGTACCGCTGACGCGCCCGGCCGGGCCCGGCCTCCCGCCGCAGCCCGCTGTCCCAGCCGCCCTCACCCACCGAAGGGACCCCATGGACACCGCGCCCCGCAAGACCGGAGCCGCCTGCCCGCTCGGTTTCGACCAGCACGCCGACAACGCCCGGCTCCGGGACACCGGCGCCGCGGCCCTCGTGGAACTCCCGGGACAGGTGCAGGCATGGGCCCTGGCCCGGCACGACGCACTGCAACAGGCCCTCGCCGACCCCCGCTTCGTCAAATCCCCCGAGCACTGGAGCGCGCTCACCGAAGGCCGGGTTCCGCCGGGCTGGCCCCTGATGACCTTCATCATGAACAAGGGCATGACCACGGCCGACGGCGACGAGCACCGCCGGCTGCGCGGCCTGGTCTCGAAGGCGTTCACCCCGCGCCGCACCGCCGCGCTGCGCCCGCGCATCGAGGAGCTGACCGACTCTCTGCTCGACTCCCTCGCCGACGCGGCCCCCGGCCCCGTCGACCTGCGCGCGCACTTCGCCTATCCGCTGCCGATCGGTGTCATCTCCGAACTCCTCGGCATCCCGGAGGACCGCCGGGACACCCTGCACGGGCTCTGCGAGATCCTGGTCAGCAGCACCACGCCGCCCGCCGAGGCGATCGCCAACGTCCGCGCCCTGCACGCCGCACTCGGGGAGATCATCGCCCGTAAACGGCAGCACCCCGGCGACGATCTCACCTCGGCCCTCATCGCCGCCCGGGAGGACGGCGACCGGCTCAGCGAGGAGGAACTCGTCGGCACCCTGCTGCTGATGTTCCTGGCCGGGCACGCCACCACGCTCAATCTCATCTGCAACGCCGTACGGGCCCTGCTCACCCACCCCGACCAGCTCGCCCTGGTCCGGGCCGGCGAGCAGACCTGGAGCGCGGTCGTGGAGGAGGCCCTGCGCTGGGACAGCCCCGTCGGCCAGTTCCCCATGCGCTACGCCGCCGAGGACATCGAGATCGACGGCACAATCATCGCCAAGGGCGAGGCGGTCCTGGCCTCGTACGCCGCCGCCGGGCGCGACCCCCGGGCGCACGGCCGGAACGCCGAGCGGTTCGACATCACCCGCGGCCCCACCCGGCACCTCTCCTTCGGGCACGGCGCCCACTTCTGCCTCGGCGCCCCGCTGGCCCGGATGGAAGCGGAGACCGCACTGCAACGCCTCTTCCACCGCTTCCCCGCCCTGCAACTCGCCGCCGCCCCGGAGGACCTCCAGCCCCTGCCGTCCATCGTCTCCAACGGCATCCGGACGCTGCCGGTGACGTTGGGCTGAGCCGTAGGGCCCCGGGCTCTGCCTAACCGCTGATCAGGTCCGACGGTCGGCGCTTCCCCAAAGGGGCGTACCTTCCTGTGTTCCGTCGTGCCCCACGCGGAGAGGGCTACGGTGGGCGAGACCGACGCCAGACCCGTGAAGGGGGACACGCCATGGCCCGCAGGCTCCGCATGGTCGGTACGAACTCAGGAAACAACGGATGCCCCACGCTCTACGAGATCGAGGGGACGGCCGAATATCTGGTGCAGGGAGATGCGGTGACCGACCCCGCCGAGCTTGCCCAGCTCCGCAACATCAAGGACGGGGAAGCCGCTGTCACCGTGCCGCGTGAGCTGCTCGCGAACTTCGGGCCGAAGGAGGCCGTGCACGTACCGCAGGCCATCGGCTTCGAAGAGTTCGACGGCATGTTCGAGATCTTCGAGCACGCCGCATGGCGCCTGGAGTCCCGCCGGCGCTATGCCTCGGACGAGGACACCGAGACCTACCAGCAGTTCGCCCGCGGTCAGGCCGTGGCGTGGGACCTCGAGGACCCCTGGTGCGTCTCGCGCCGGGAGCAGTCCGCACAGGGCAAGCGGTTCGAGCGGGTGCGCATCGTGGACACTCCAGCAACCACGGGCCAGCTGTACCTTCTCGACAACGCCCGCCGGAACGCGGCCGTGGGCGAGGACATCCGCAACCTCTCGCGCGACACTGCGGACGGTCTTTCCCTGCCCACCGAAGACTTCTGGATCTTCGACTCCCGGGTTGTGGCGCTGCTCCGCTTCGACGACGCCGACACGATGACCGGCGTCGAGTTGATCACCAACCCTGTGGACGTCCTCCGGTACTGCCAGATCCGCGACGCAGCCTGGCACCACGCGAAGCCTCACAGCGACTTTGCGGCGCAGGTAACTTCGACCGCGTGACCACCGACTTCCAGCAGGCTCGGGCCTCCCTCGGCGCGCGGCTGCGTGAGCTGCGCACCGAGGCGGGACTCACCGGCCGCGATCTCGCCGCGCTGCTGGGCTGGACGCAGTCCAAGGTGTCGAAGCTGGAAACCGGCAGGCAGACTGCCACCGCAGAGGATCTGCGCGCGTGGGCCGAAGGCGTCGGACACCCCGAAGCCACCCCGGAGCTGAACGCCCGGGTGCAGGGGCTCGAATCACGCTCTCGGTCCTGGCGCCGCCAGCTCGCCGCCGGCCACCGCCCGGTGCAAGACGCGCTGAGCGCCGAGTACGAGCGATCCACCGTCCTGCGGGCATGGGAAGGTGCCATGGTCGTCGGCATGCTCCAGACCGCCGACTACGCCCGGCATGTCTTCACGCGGTACGCCGACCTCCACGACTCCGTGAGGGACATCGACGATGCTGTACGTGCCCGTGTGCAGCGCCAAGACGCGCTGTACCGGCCCGGACGCACCTTCCACATCGTCATGGGTGAGGCAGCGCTGCACACGGCGATCTGCCCGCCGTCCGTTCTGGCCGCCCAGCTCGACCGGCTGTCCGGGGTCTTCGGGCTCGACACGGTGGCGCTGGGCATCGTGCCTTTCGGCGCGCCTGTGAGCATCCCCCCGGCCAACGGCTTCTGGATCTATGACGAGCGGCTCGTCATCGCGGAGGACTGGCACGCCGAACTCTGGCTCAACGACGCGGACAACATCGCGCTGTACCGCAAGGTGTGGGAACTGCTGAGCCGTTCGGCGGTGTATGGGCACAAGGCGCACCGCCTCATCACCCGGGCGAGGGCGCAGCTCGTCCTCTCGTGAGCACATCGGAGAATCACCGGCTCCGGCCGGAGAATATTCGAGAATCGGGCGCGCCAGTAATCCGAGGGCTTCCCTACGGTCCTGCTCATGGGCACAGAGACATGCAGTCTGCGGCCTGAATGGCTGCCACCCGGAAACGTCCTCGGCGCGGTCGGAGACATGAACGCCGCAGGCGCGGTTCGGCTCATCGACTCGGCACCGCGGCCCGCGGAGGCGGTCGGATGACCGACACGCCTCCCCCTGAGGCCGAGGGCGCCCTCGCCTCCACCGACGAGACCGCGATTCAGGACACCATCGTGCGGTCCTTGCGAACTGCCGCCGGCCGGATCGACATGGACGAGCTGCGCCACCTCGAACAGCAACTCCTCGCCCACATCGCCGTCCTCTACCCCGCCGTCGACGCGGCAACCGACAAGCTCTGGCGCGGCAGCATCGCGTGGTACACCCGTCGCGCCACGCTCGACAGCATCCGGCGGCAGGTCGAACAGGGCCTCGGTGGCGGTCCCCTCGCCGCGCACATTCAGGTCTCCGCCCTGGCCCGCGACTGCCAGTGGCTCCTCACTCAGCACCGGGGAGGCTGATGTGCAGTACTGCTCCGGGCACCCGGGCTGTAGCAATAAGCCCACCCTGATCGCCCCGGTCGAGACCGGCTCCGGCCCCGGCGCCATCCTGTACGTCTGCTCCGACTGCATGCGCATCTGCCGGCTCCGGCCCCTTGTCCCGGCCGCGAGCGGCGGCCCCGTCTACGAAAGCCGCCGCACCTGACCGGGCCGTCGGCGGCGTTCCCCCTCCGCCGGCGGCCCGCCCCCACACCTGCCCCTGCGCCACGCCGGGGCTCTCGCCACCCCGATCACAGTGGAGGCACGCCGTGAGCACCTACAGCGAGTACGAGGAGAAGGCCGGGAAACGAGGCCGGAAGAGGCCGGGACCGGGCGGAGACCAGGGCAACGGGCAGACGAGCGGCTGTATGGTCGTGGCGCCGGTGGCCGGCCTCTTACTCATCGCCGCTGCCATGATCAGCCGGAGGCAGAGATGAAGATCAGAACCGAACGCACCATCGAGGACAACGGCGAGGTGTACACAGACGGCGAAGGTACCCGCTTCTTCGGCATCCCCGCCTGGAGAATCTGTCTCGTCCTGTGCGCCGCGATGCCGGTAGCACTGCTCACGTACACCTACTCGGTCCGCTGATCCCCGGTTCTCCGTCCTCCGGCCGTCCGTTTGCCGCCCGTGGCGGATGGCCGGGGCCTCCTCACGTGAAGAGCCCATCGACGGACGTGAACTGGGGACTCTGCCTTGTTGGGGGCAGCGCTCCACCGCTGAACTCTGCGCTCCTGAAGCGAGCGACGGGCACGGACACACACCGCTGACGGTGCGCCGTGTGCTCAGCTCAGCGCCGTCGGTTGCCGACGGCGGTCTCGGACCGGGCCCCGGCCCGGTCCGCCTCCCCGTCGTTGTCGGCCTGCAGTGCGATCCGGTCCTCCCCGGCGTACACGTTCATCGAGCTGCCCCGCAGGAAGCCGACCAGGGTCAGCCCGGTCTCGGCGGCCAGGTCCACCGCAAGCGAGGACGGTGCCGACACCGCGGCGAGCATCGGGATGCCCGCCATGACCGCCTTCTGGGCCAGTTCGAACGACGCCCGGCCGGAGACCAGCAGAATCGTCTGTGACAGGGGCAGTTCGCCGGACTGCAGGGCGCGCCCGATCAGCTTGTCGACGGCGTTGTGGCGCCCCACGTCCTCCCGCAGGTCGAGGAGTTCGCCCGTCGGAGAGAACAGTCCGGCGGCGTGCAGGCCGCCCGTACGGTCGAACACCCGTTGTGCGGCACGCAGCCGGTCGGGGAGGGCGGAGAGCAGCGCGGGCGTCACCTTCAGCCGCGGGTCGTCGGCGACCGGCCAGCGCGCCGTGGAGCGTACGGCGTCCAGGCTGGCCTTTCCGCACAGACCGCAGGACGAGGTGGTGTACACGTTCCGTTCCAGCGTGATGTCCGGGACGGGCACCCCGGGGGCGAGCTGTACATCCACCACGTTGTAGGTGTTCGAGCCGTCCTCGGTCGCTCCGGCGCAGTAGACGATGGTCCGCAGCTCCTCCGCCGCGCCGAGCACCCCCTCGCTCACCAGGAAGCCGGCGGCCAGTGCGAAGTCGTCCCCGGGCGTGCGCATGGTGATGGCTAGCGGCTTGCCGTTGAGGCGGATCTCCAGGGGCTCCTCGGTGACGAGGGTGTCCGGGCGTGTGCTGACCGCGCCGTCGCGGATCCGCAGCACACGCCGCCTGTCGGTGACCCGTCCCATGTGATCAGTCCCGTGTCTCGGTCCCGGAGGCCGGTGCGGCCCCGGCGGTGTGGTTGCCGTGGGACACCGGGCCGGGTGACGGCGAGGTGGCCCGCGCTCTCATTGTCCTGCACCCGCGCCCGGGCCGGTTGCCCGGCACGGCCTGCTGCCCGGCAGGGCGGGAGGCCCCGCCGGTCCGCCGGTCCGCCCTTTCGCCGGTCCGCCGGTTCGGGAGAGGGGCGCCGGTCCGGGGGAAGGCTGCCGGTCCGGGAGACGGGTGCCGCCTGACGACCGGGCGACGGGGCCGACGGCGGCGGGGGCGACGGGGCCGACGGGGCCGACGGCGGCGGAGGGCCCGCGGGGCACGGCCCGGGCGGCGGGACCCGGCCGGGCCCGGGCGAGGGCCCGCAGCGTGTCCGCGTCCGCCCGGCGCGCGGGGCGGGCGTCAGGCGCGGGGCTCGCGCCACATGGGCCACAGCGAGGGCCCGCCCGGGAGGTCCACGGTCCGGCCGCAGAGGACGAAGCCGAGGCGCTCGTACAGCGCCTTGCTCCGGGTGTTGCTCGCCTCCAGGTAGGCGGGCGTCCGCTCCCGGTCGCACCGGTCCAGCGCGGAGGCCAGCAGGGCGCCGCCGAGCCCCGCGCTCTGCCGGCCCGGAGCCGCCACGATGGCCGGAAGGTAGTAGTGCGCGGTGCCGGTGGGGTGCGCCTCGCCGGTCAACCGCGCGACGGTGACCACCCGCTCGTTGCCGGGATCGGCCGCGGCCAGGAGCTCGGCCATCGCCGGCTCGTCTCCGCCGTCCCCGTCGCCGTCGTCCTCGGCGCCGTCCGTGGCTCCGTCCCCGTCGCTGCCGCCGAGGGCACCGGGGGCGCCGGGGGCGCCGGCATGCGGGCTGTCCGCGGTGCTCCCGGACCCGTGAGCCTCCTCGGCGGGGATCGGCAGCCACAGGGCGGCAGCCGACACGTCCTCGCTGACGTCGACCCACCCGTCGCGCAGCGCCGCGTCCAGCATCACCCCGAAGAACCGGGGATGCGCGGTGCGCCGGTGCGTCTCGTCCGGGAACACCCAGCCGCTGACCGGGTCGTCCATGAAGGCTTCCCCCAGCAGCCGGGCTATGGAATCCCGCTCTTCCGGGCGGGCGCGGCGGATCGTGGGCTGGGCGGCGGTCGGCTGGTCCATGGGTGTCTCCCTGTGCTGCGGGGCCGGTCCATCGGCGCGTACCGACGGTCGTCCCGGGCCACCAGTGGTCGTTTCCGGTCCGGTGACAGGCGGTCGTCTCCGGTGCGCGGACGGGGCGTCTCCGGCGGTGGTGTGAGGGCCAGGGAAGGCGCGTCCTGAAGCCCCGTTCCGCCGGGCGGTGCTCAAAAGCGCCCCCAGACTAACTGCGGTGACATCAGGCCCCGTTGAGCGGTCGGATCCAGCCGGTTCCGTGTGTGGGCCGGGCCGGACAGCGCCGGGCCCGGATCTCGGGCAGCGGAACGTCCCGCCAGGCGCGGTGCCTTCGTCGGCGGAGACCTGCTGGTCCGGGCCGTGACGCAGGGCCTGGAGGGGGGGGGAGCGCCTGCCGGGAAAAGTCCCGGACTACCACCTGATGCCGGAGCGACGTGGTGATGCCGGGGCGACGTCATGCCGGAGTGGCGAAAATGCGGCCGCGCGCCGGCCCTGTACCGCCGTGCCCCGCCGTCGCCGCGGTCCGCGGCACCGCTCCGCCCGCCGGATCGGCTTCGCACCCGGCCGCCACCTCGGAATGCCGGAATGCCGGAATGACGTCATACCGGCATGGCGCGACGGTCCGTCCGACGGAACGCGGGGCGTGGAGCGGCCGATGCCTCGCCGGCCGGGTGGATCAGCCGATGCCCTGCCGGTCGGGATGCATCGAGAAGTCCTGCTCGGTGGGGTCCGGAAGGGCACGGGCCACGGCTCGCCCGAGGAGCGTCCGGTGCCGCAGCAACGGCTCCCGGCGCCCCTCGGGCGCGAGCCGCACCAGATCGTCGAGCACGGCGACCAGGCGCCGCGACACCTGTGGCGCCGCGGCTCCGGCGTGCCGGATCTCCACCAGCCCCACATCCACCAGATCGGCCCACGTCGGCAACGGCTGGGCCAGCCGCAGGGCGCCTTCCCCGTCCTTGTAATGCACCTCACCCAACGGCCGTCGCACCAGCACCGCCAGCAGTTGGTGGATACGGTCGAGTGCCTGCACCGCCGTGCTCGGATCGTTGACGGCGGGCGACAGGGCCCGCAGCGCGATGTCGGACAGCTGCCGCAGCCCGTAGCCGGGGTCCTGGTGGAAGGTGCGCTCCACCCCCACCTGGAACGCGGTCCGCACCCGCCGCCCGGTCGGGGCCGGACCGCCGTGCACGGTGCAGACCGGAGTGCCGGGCACGATGAAGTCGCCGATCCGCGGCTCCAGCCGGAGGATCACCCCGTGCCGCCGGGCCAGCCGGACGAGCCGCCCCGCGTTCACGCTCCGCAGCACCCCGGCCGGACCGGAGTACACGATCCGCCCGTCGCCCTCCGGCAGCCCGGTCCGGACCTCACCGCCGTCCGGCCCGGAGCCGGCATCAGACGGAAGCGGCCCGGAACCCGACGGAAGCGGCCCGGAACCCGACGGAAGTCGCCCGGAGCCCGGCGGAAGCGGCTGGTCGCGGAGGGCGGCCAGCGACTCGCGGGCCACCCGGTCGATCACCTGGTGCACCCGCATGAGGCGCAGGATGGCGTGCACATACGCGATGAACAACAGCAGGCTGACCATGACCAGCACCAGGCCCACGACACCGGACACCACCGGCACCGAGGTCGCCGTCCTGGGATCGTTGTTGCCCTCGTTCTGGAACTGCACCAGCAGCGTGAAGGCGAACGTGGCGAGGAAGACCGCGAACGTCACCCGGGTGATCCGGCTCCGGATGTAGAGGCGCAGCACCCGTGGCGAGAACTGGTTCGCCATCTGCAGCGCGACCAGCGAGATCGAGAAGACCACGCCGATGAAGGTCAGCATGGACGACCCGACGGTGTTCAGCAGCGTCTTGGCGTCGTCGGAGATCTTCAGCAGGTCGTCGATCTCGTCGGTCTCGCCCGCGTCCCGCAGGACGTCGATCAGCCAGGTGTCGGCGGCCGTGGTGAGGAGCGCCAGCACGATCGCGCCGAGCAGTCCCACCACCGGAGCGAACCAGAACGCCTCCCGCAGCCACTCACGCAACGGCGAGAGCCGTCTCGTCCGTCGCCGGCCCGCCACCTCGGTCACATCGTGTGTCACATCGTGCACTGTAAGTGCATGGCGTCGAGATGCTCCACGACGGCCCGTCGGAGCCCGCGCCCCCGGCGCCGGGCGCACCCCCCGGACCTCGGGATACGCAGGTGAAAGCACCTCCGGACCCCTGGTATCGTTACTCCTGTCGCCGCGGGGAACTGCGGCACGACACCTTGTCCGGGTGGCGGAATGGCAGACGCGCTAGCTTGAGGTGCTAGTGCCCTTTATCGGGCGTGGGGGTTCAAGTCCCCCCTCGGACACTTACTCCGAATACGGCGGACCGTGACTCGAGCAGTCACGGTCCGTTTCGTTTTGGGCGGCTGGCATGCGACGACGCTCATGTGACCGCGGTTGTGCGACGGCGCCTCATGGCATGGCTCGCGCGGCGACGCCACTGGACGCGAAACCGCGCGGCAGAGCCGCCGGGCATCTCCGTGGTCGATCGGCCATCGGGGGCGCAGCGACGATGACAGGATCGGCTCATGACAACCGGCGACTTCGAGCTGACCATGGACGAGCTGCGAGTCGTGGCGCGCTACGCGGCGGAGAGCGCTCAGGAAGTCCTTCCGGTGTTCGAGGAAGCCGTCCCCGGTGACCCGCGGCCTCGAGCGGCCGTCGACGCCGCCTGGGAATTCGTGAACGGCGCGAGAAGGACCAAGCTGCAGCGTGTCACCTCGTTGGACGCCCACCGGGCCGCGAAGGAAGCGGGCACGGAAGCCGCAGGTCTCGCCGCGCGCGCCGCCGGCGACGCCGCGGCAGCCGCGTACCTCCACCCGATCGCGAAGGCCACCCAGGTGGGCCACATCCTGCGCGCGGCCGCAAACGCGGCGCGCGTGGCCGAGCTGACGGCGGGCGACGACCCCGAAGCCGGGGACGAGAGCATCGAGCAGGCCCGCCAACGCGCAACGCCGGCCCTGCGGGATGTCCTGAGCCGGTACCCGGCCGCACCGAACGGCAGGGGCCGCGTGGACCGGCTCATGAGTGCCTTGGATGCTTCCTTGCGCATCTCCCGCTGAGGAGGCCCTCCTTACCGCGCTGCGGGCCCGCGCGTAAGAGCGGACAGGGTAACTCGCCGCTCGAATGAACCTGTTGGCCCACTGTCGCGCGAGCTCAGCGCCGCGCCGCTGAAGGGCTGACCAGGGCGTAGTCGGCCGGTCACCCTCGGGGCTTACCCGCGGAAACCCCTTTTCCTGCAGTGAGTTCTGCATCACTATGGGCACTCCTGTTCCCGGCAGTTACACCCATGAGAGTGCACTTGCGGCGGCGCAGCGGAAAAACCGAACGAATGGCATGAACGAGGGGTCGTGCGGTGCCCGAGCTCCACCCGATCGACCGGAACAACGACCGAAGCTCCGTGGGCGAGGGGTCCGACCACCCCGGCCTGTCGGACTCCGAACTGACCGAATACGTACGGGCCGGCGCGCCGACCGCCGAACCCGCCATGCAGGAACTCCGTCGGCGCCACCTCCCCGCCGTCCTCACCTACGCCCGCCTGTGCAGCAGAAACCAGACCGCCGGGAATCAGCTGGCCGCCCAGGCGTTCGCGCTGGCCTGGCCCGAGGTGCGCAGGGGCATCGGTCCGCGCGGGGCGTGGCGGCATTACCTGCTGACGCTCGTTCAGCAGGCGGCGGTGACCCGGGCCGCGGGCGGCCTCCGGGACCGGCTGGACGGCGACTTCGCCGACTGGATCGACGCCACCACGCAGAGCGGGCCCGACTGGGTGTCGGCCCGGCACACCGCCCTCGAGCAGCAGTCCGTCATGCTCGGCGCGTACTACACACTGCCCCAGCACCAGCAGGACGTCCTCTGGTACGCGGTGGTGGACGAGGAGCCGGACGCCGAGGCGGCCACGTTCCTCGGTGTCCGGCCGACCGGGGTGCCGGACCTCGCCGCACGGGCCCTGGTGGCGATGCGTGCGGCCTATCTCCGGACGTATCTGCAGGGCACCGAGGACCGGCGGTGTCAGGGCTTCCGGCGGCTGGTCGAGGCCGCCGCCCGGCCGGAGAACCCCCGCCGGAGCGAGGACCTGGAGCAGCATGTGGCCGAGTGCGCCGGCTGCCACCTCACCTTGGTGGAGCTCACCGCACTGGGCGCGACTCCCCGGGCGGTCCTGGCCGACGGTCTGCTCGGCTGGGGCGGCGCGGCCTACCTCGCCGCGGACCGGGTGCCGGTGCCGGCCGCCCCGGCGCCGGCGCCGGCGGACGGTTCGCCGTCCACCGTGACGCTCCCGGCGCAGCCCCCGGCACCCGAGGCGAACCACGCGAACGACACGAACGACGCGAACGCCCAGGAGACCTCGCACGCCGACGCGCCCTGGCAGTCCCGGGTCGAGGCGGGACGGCAGTGGATCACCCGCCCCGTACCGCTGGCGGCGACGGCGGCCGCGGTCCTGACGGCCGTTCTTCTCACCTTCGTGCTGGCCGCTTCGGACGGCCCCCGGCCGGGTGAGGCGGGCGCCGACATGGGGCGGGCACCGGAACCGCCCCCCGCCGCCACCGTCACCGCGACGGTGTCGTCACCGGCGAGGACGCCGTCCCCCAGCGTCTCCGTCACCACGGCCCCGCCCAAGGAACCGTCTCCGTCCCACACCGCCTCGGCCGCTTCGCCCGGCATCGTGGAGAACTCGTTCTCCCAGGTGGTCAACGCGGCGTCCGGCCTGTGCCTCGACATCGAGGACCACGAGCTGGAACAGGGCAACGACGTGGTCACCGACCAGTGCTCGGGGAGCCCCACCCAGCAGTGGCGCCTGGACTCCATCGGCCTGCTCCACAGCTACGCCGACGCGGACTTCTGCCTCGACACCCGCGGCGACGTCGACGACGGAATCGGCATCTGGACCTGCGAGTTCGTCGAGGGGGAGGACGGCGAGAACCTGCTCTGGATCTCCGACCGCGCGGGCCTCATCCGGCCGAACATCGCCCCGGACCACGCCCTCGTGCCGGACGAGGACGGACCGGGCAGCCTGCTGGACGTGAGCCCGCTGTCCGGGCTGGCCGACCAGCGCTGGCGCGCGGGTGCGGCACCGTCCCACTGAGTTCCGTTCGCCCGCAGCGCGGGGCGTCCGGGCACGGTCACCGCTGGGCCGACAACCGCACGGGCCTGCTCCAGGGACCGGACGACCCGAGCCGCATCATCGACACCAGGATCACGGGTCCGGCGGAGTCCTTCGGCTTCCACGTGGTCGTCGGAGAGGACGTGGGCGCGGGCGCCTGGATGTACCACTGCCACGTGCAGACCCACTCCGACCGGGGCATGGCCGGGCTGTTCCTGGTCGCCGAACCCGACGGCACGGTCCCGGGCCACGAGGCCCATCACCAGGTCCAGTCGCCGAACTCCCGTCGACCGCCCGGAGGGCTGTCTCCGCGGCGTCAGGTGCGTGCTCTCGGAGCGCCGGGCCCGGCCCCCCGGGACCGACCCCCAGGCTTCGGCCCCCGGGCCCGCCCCCCGGGTTCGGCCCCCGGCTTCGGCCCCCGGGGTCGGAAAGGGGGCCGGGCCCGGGCGACGTCAGCTCACCCCCGCTTGATCATGTCAGCGCATTTCTCGCCGATCATCATCGTCGTGATGCAGGGGTTGACGGCGGGCAGGAACGGCATGATGGACGCGTCGGCGACCCGGAGTCCGGTCACGCCCTTGACCTTGAGCTGGGGGTCGACCGGCGCTGTGGGGTCGTCCTCGGTGCCCATCTTCACCGTGCCCGCCGGGTGGTAGACGGTGTTGTGGGTCTTGCGGATGTAGTCGAACAGTTCCTCGTCCGACTGGGCGTCCGGGCCCGGGGCCAGCTCGGTTCCCGCCCAGTCCGCCAGCGGCGGCTGGGCGGCGATCTCGCGGGCGAGCCGGAGGCCGTGGGTCATCACCCGGACGTCGTGCTCATCGGTGAAGTACTGCGGGTCCACCCGGGGCTTGTCGCGGAAGTCGCGGGTGCGCAGCCGCACCGTGCCGGAGGACCGGGCGCGGGTGACGTTGGGCGTGAGGCAGAACGCGTTCTCCGTCGTCGGGTAGCCGTGCCGGTAGGTGTTCATGTCGAACGGCACCGAGCCGTAGTGGAACATCAGGTCCGGCCGGTCCAGGCCCGGCTGCGTGTCGGTGAAGATCCCGATCTCCCACCACTGGGTGGAGGAGGTGACCATCGGCTGCTTCGCCTCCCACATGATCAGCCCCTCGGGGTGGTCGATCAGGTGCGAGCCCACGCCGGGTGCGTCGACCCGGACGTCCACCCCGGTCTCGCGGAGGTGGGCGGCCGGTCCGATGCCGGAGAGCATCAGCAGCTTCGGGGAGTCGATCGCGCCGCACGAGACGACCACCTCGCGGCGGGCGCTGACGGTACGGGAGTGGATCAGGTCCGGATCCAGGTACTCGACGCCCGTGGCGCGGCCGTTGCCGTCGAAGACCACCCGCTTGGCCCGCACCTCCGTACGGAGCTCCAGGTTCGGCCGCTTGCCGAGGATCGGGTGGAGGTAGGAGACGGAGGCCGAGGAGCGGGTGCCGTCCTCGCGGGCGTTGATCTGGAACCAGTGCGCTCCCCGGATCACCGTGGTGCCGGTGTTGAACGGGGTGGTGGGGATGCCTGCGGCGGCGCAGGCCTCCAGGAGCGCGCGCCCGCAGGGGTCGTTCGGCGGAACGTTGCGGATGCGCACCGGCCCGGAGCGGCCGTGGTGGTCGCCGGGCTCGTCGTTGTTCTCCAGCAGCTGGTAGAACGGGAAGCACTCGGCGGCGCTCCAGCCGGTGCAGCCCATGGCGGCCCACTCGTCGAGGTCCTCGGCCGGGGCCCAGAAGGCGATGGCCGAGTTGTGCGAGGAACAGCCGCCCAGGACGCGGGCGCGGGCGTGCCGCATGAAGCTGTTGCCGTTGACCTGCGGCTCGATCGGGTAGTCCCAGTCGTAGCCCGACTCCAGCAGCGCCATCCACTTCGTCAGCTGGAGGATGTTGTCGTCGCCGACGTCCGACGGACCGGCCTCCAGCAGGCATACGCTGACCTCCGGATCCTCCGTCAGGCGGGCCGCCACGACGGATCCGGCGGTCCCGCCGCCGACGACGACGTAGTCGAACGTGTCCACGGGGGCTTCTTCGGGCATGGCGCTCTCCAGCTCGGTGCTCGGTGCGTTGGCTCAGGATGCGTTGGCTCAGGTGCTCGTGCTCACGGGGCGCGAGGCGATCGAGAGGCTCGGGACGTCGGAGATGCCCGAGACGTGCAGGATGCTCGAGGCGTTCGGGCGTTCGGGCGTTCGGGCGTTCGGGTGCTCCGGTCCGGCTCGGCGGGACGACGCCGGGTCAGGAGCCGGGCGTCTGCTCTTCACCCGGGACCCTGGCCTGGTGCTCGACCAGGATCCCGGTGCGGTGCCGCTGGACGAACCAGTAGTAGAGGAAGCCGCCGCCGGCCACGATGCCGATGAAGACGAAGGCTCCCCAGCGCAGGTACCAGTGCTGCGGACCGGTGGCGTTGTAGACCTCGGCGCGGGGCCAGGCGAGGTTGAGGGCCATCGCGCCGCCCCACAGCACCGCGAGGATGTTGACCGGCAGTCCCCACCGGCCGAGGGAGAAGCGCCCCTCCGCCGGCTTCCACTTGCCGCGCAGCCGCTTGACCAGCAGAGGGGTGGTGACCAGGAGGTAGGCCAGATAGATCATGATGACCGCGATACTCGTGATCACCGAGAAGATCTGCGGCTGATTGATGTTGATCACCAGGATGGCGACCGCGACGAGCCCCATGACCACCGCCGGCACGACCGGGGTCTGGAAGCGCGGGCTGACCCGGGCGAGCATCGACCCGGCGGGGAGGTTGTTGTCCCGGGCCATGGCGAACATCAGCCGGATCCCGGCGGCCTGGACGGCCAGTTCGCAGACGGTGATCGCGATGACCACGCACCAGAGCACGATCTCTCCGATGGTCGAGCCGAGCGTGGCGAGGACCACGTACTGCAGGCCGTCCACGGACAGCTCCTTGGCCTGCAGGTTGGGCACCGACATCAGGGCGAAGAGCAGGATGAGGCCGCCGATGAGGAACGAGGCGATGAGCGCCCGCAGGATGGCGCGGGGGGCGTTCCGGCCCGGGTCGAGGGACTCCTCGCCGAGCGAGGAGGCCGTGTCGAAGCCGTACATCACATACGCCGACGCCAGCGACGCGGTCAGGAACGCGCCGAAGTAGCCCAGGGTCTGGCCCTCGCCCAGCCCGTAGGTGTCGGTGAGCGTCTCCGCCGGGCCGCGGGTGATGTGCGCGGCCAGCAGGAGGATGAGCACGATGGCGGCGACCAGCTCGATGAAGACACCGGCCGAGTTGATCCGGGCCATCAGCTTCACCCCGTAGGCGTTCACCAGGGTGGTGAAGAGGATGAGGATGGAGCCGAGGAGTACGGCGTTGGTGGCCGCGTCGTTCTCCCCGGTGCCGTCGCCGACGAACTGGAAGAAGTCGTCGATCTGCGGCAGCGTGACCTGGTAGGCGAGCGCCACGGCGGACAGCGACACCATCGTCGCGGTCATCATCATCCAGCCGCCGAGCCAGCCGATGTGCGGCCCGCCCATCGTCTTGGACCAGTTGTAGACCGATCCGGCGACCGGATACCGGGCGGCCAGCTCGCAGAAGCAGAGCGCCACCATGAGCTGGCCGACGAAGACCATGGGCCAGGACCACCAGTAGGCGGGCCCGCCGTGGCTCACACCGAAGTAGAACAGCTGGAACGTGCCGGTCAGGATCGAGATGTAGCTGACCCCGGCGGCGAACGTGTGGAAATTGCCGAGGGTGCGTTTGAGTTCGGGGCGATAGCCGAATTCCGCGATCGAGGAGTCGTCGTCGTGGTCGTCGCCGTGCGGGCCGCCGGAGCCGGCCGGCTCAGCGGCGGTCACGCGAACCACCTCTGCGGCCGCGGCGCGGTGTTCCGCCAGATGTGTTTGGGTTCCTGGTACTCGGCCAGCCCGGCCGGTCCGAGTTCGCGGCCGACGCCGGACTGCTTCATGCCGCCCCATTCCGCCTGCGGTACATACGGGTGGAAGTCATTGATCCAGACCGTCCCGGCACGCAGCCGGGAGGAGACCCGCTGGGCCAGCTCGCCGTCCTGGGTCCACAGCCCGCCCGCCAGGCCGTAGACGGTGTCATTGGCCAGCGCCACGGCCTCGTCCTCGTCGCGGAACCGCTCCACGGTCATCACCGGGCCGAACGACTCGTCCCGTACCACCGACATGCCCGGTGTGCAGTCGTCGAGCACGGTCGGCAGATAGTAGAAACCATTCTGCAGAGCGGGGTCGTCCGGGCGCCGTCCGCCGCAGCGGAGCACCGCTCCCTCGGCCAGGCCCGCCGCGACATAGGACTCGATCTTCGCGCGGTGTTCCTCGGAGATCAGCGGGCCGGTCCGGGCGTTCTCGTCGAACGGGCCGCCGAGCGGGATCTCCCGGGCCCGCGCCACGACTTCGTCCACGAACGCGTCGTGCAGCTCCTGCTGGACGAGTAGCCGCGCACCGGCCGAGCAGACCTGCCCGGAGTGCAGGAAGACCGCCATCAGGGCGTAGTCGACGGCGGTGTCGAAGTCCGCGTCGGCGAAGACGATGTTGGGGTTCTTGCCGCCCAGCTCCAGCGCGATCTTCTTCACGGTGGGGGCGGCGGCCGCCATGATCCGGCGCCCGGTGACGAGCCCGCCGGTGAACGACACCAGGTCCACCCGTTCGTCGGTGGTGATCGGCGCGCCGACGGTGGCCCCGGACCCCAGCAGCAGATTGCCGGCGCCCGGCGGCAGCCCGGCCTCCTCCAGCAGCCGCATCAGCAGGATCGCGGTGTGCGGGGTGAGCTCGCTCGGCTTGAGGACGAAGGTGTTGCCCGCGCCGAGGGCGGGCGCCACCTTCCAGGCGGTCTGCAGCAGCGGGTAGTTCCACGGGGTGATCAGCGAACAGACGCCCACCGGCTCGTGCACCACCCGGCTGTCCACCGCCGGGTCGCCGGTGTCGATGACCCGCTCGGTGCCGCCCGCGCAGACCAGGTTGCCGAAGTAGCGGAAGCAGTTCGCGATGTCGTCCATGTCGATCTCGCTCTCCACCAGCCGCTTCCCGGTGTCGAGGGACTCGGCCCGCGCGAAGTCGCCCTTGTCCCGCTCCAGGAAGTCCGCCACGCGGAGCAGCAGCCGGCCGCGCTCGGCGGCCGGGGTGCGGGGCCAGGGACCGCGGTCGAAGGCGTCCCGCGCCGCGGCCACCGCGGCGGCGGCGTCCTTGGGACCCGCCTCGTCCACAGTGGCGACCGGCGTGCCGTCGGCCGGGCAGCGGATTTCGCGTACCTGCCCGTCGACGGCGGCCGTCCACCGGCCATCGATGAAGAGATCCGGCATATCGGGATTCCTCCGGCTCTGCCCCGGTTCCCCGGCCGACGGGGCTCGACCGGCTGCCGTGACGACGCGTACGCAGGGGATTGTATGTGGTGGATGTCACATATGCGCGAAGCTGTTGATCGGATGTTGAGTGTCCGTTGATCGGGGCTCAGCAGAGTGGGCGTCATGTTGATCGAGATCAGCGGCCCGGACGGCCGCACGGAGCCCGAGTGGCGGGAGCGGGCCCTCTGCGCCCAGACCGGGCCCGAGTTCTTCTTTCCCGAGGCGGGCGGCTCCACGCGGGAGGCCAAGCGGGTCTGCCTGTCGTGCGAGGAGCGGGTCCCGTGTCTGGAGTACGCGCTCGCGAACGACGAGCGCTTCGGCGTCTGGGGCGGCCTCTCCGAGAACGAGCGGCGCAGGCTCCGCGCCGGCTGACGCCGAAACGATTTGGTGCCACGGCCATGAGCGCGTAGAGTCGGGTTCACCGACGCGGGGTGGAGCAGCTCGGTAGCTCGCTGGGCTCATAACCCAGAGGTCGCAGGTTCAAATCCTGTCCCCGCTACTACGACAGCAGGCCCGGTGCTTTAGCACCGGGCCTGCTGCTGTGTGTGGCCGCCCCGCCGCGCGATGGCGGGCGATGCACCCCGCCGGACGAACCCCGCCGGATACGACTCGGCCCCGCTCCGGTGGGGGAGTGGGGCCGAGCCGTATCGCGGTGCGGGGCGCGCCGGGCGTCAGGAGGCGTGGGCGGCCCGCCGGGCCAGCAGGGCCTGCCGGCGCTCGTCGAACTTGGTCGCCTGGTCGTCGAGTCCGCCCATGAACAGGCCGAGCTCCTCCTGGGCCTTCAGGCCCTCGGGCCCGAGGCCGGAGATCTCCAGCACCTTCAGGAAGCGGAGCACCGGCTGCAGGACGTCGTCGTGGTGGATCCGCAGGTTGTAGATCCCGCCGATCGCCATCCGGGCCGCCGCGCGCTCGAAGCCGGGCATGCCGTGACCGGGCATCCGGAAGTTGACGACGACGTCCCGGACGGCACACATCGTCAGGTCGGGGGCGAGCTCGAACGCCTTCCCCAGGAGGTTGCGGTAGAAGACCATGTGCAGGTTCTCGTCGGTGGCGATCCGCGCCAGCATCCGGTCGCACACCGGGTCGCCCGAGTGGTGGCCCGTGTTGCGGTGCGAGATGCGGGTCGCGAGCTCCTGGAAGGCGACGTAGGCGACCGAGTGCAGCATGCTGTGCCGGTTGTCGGACTCGAAGCCCTCCGACATGTGCGACATCCGGAACCGCTCCAGCTCGTCCGGGTCCACGGCGCGGGAGGTCAGCAGGTAGTCCCGCATGACGATGCCGTGCCGGCCTTCCTCGGCGGTCCAGCGGTGGACCCAGGTGCCCCAGGCGCCGTCCCGGCCGAAGAGCGTCGCTATCTCGTGGTGGTAGCTGGGGAGGTTGTCCTCGGTGAGCAGGTTCACCACCAGGGCGGTCCGGCCGATGTCGGTGACCTTGGACTGCTCCGGCGACCAGGGCTCGCCCTCCATGACGCCGCCGAAGTTCCGGCCGTCGCTCCAGGGCACGTACTCGTGGGGCATCCAGTCCTTGGCGACCTTCAGATGCCGGTTGAGCTCGGTCTCGACGACCTCCTCCAGCGCGTAGAGCAGCCGGGCGTCACTCCATTCCCTGGAGCCGTTGAGGGGGGCAGGGCTGATGGACAAAGCGGCTCCTGGCGTACGGGGACAGGTACTACACCTACGTAGCCGTAGGTTACGAGTCCGTAGGTTAAGGCCCCGGTAAGGCGAAGGCCAATGCCGATGGAGCGGCGCCCGGCTTCGTCCCGCTATGCGTACAGATCCCGCAGTCGCACGGAGAGGCAGGTCACGCAGCCCTCCAGCTTCTCGAACTCCGAGATGTCGACCGGCACCGGTTCGTAGCCGAGGCTCGCGAACAGCTCCGCGCTCTTCGGCGCGCTCGCCGCCATCAGCAGCTTTCCGCCGCCGAGCAGCACCACATGGGCCCCGGACTCCTCGGGGACCGGGAGGAAGTGCGGGAACACCGCGGGGTCGTCGACGAGCGGGGGGTAGCCGATGACCGTGCCGTCCGGCAGCGCCGTCACCGCGGACTTCAGATGGAGGACCTTGCTCACCGGCACCGCGACCACCCGTGCCCCGAGCGGCTCGAAGGCGGCCCGCAGCTGCTGCACCCCCGCCGCGTTGGTCCGGCCGCCCCGGCCCACGTAGATGGTCTCGCCGACCTTGAGGATGTCGCCGCCGTCCAGCGTCCCCGGTGCCCACACCCAGTTGATCGAGCAGCCGAGCCGGGCCACGGCCTCCTCCACCGCCGCCGTCTCCGGCTTCCGGGAGTCGGCGCCCGGGCGGGCGATCAGGGCGACGTTCCGGTGGATCACCACCGTGTCCTCGATGAAGACGCTGTCCGGGCAGTCGTGGGCGGGCTCCACCTCGAACGGCTCCCAGCCGTGCGCCAGCAGTGCCTGCACATAGCCGTCCCACTGCTGCAGTGCGAGGGCCGGATCGACGGGCGACCGCTCGATATGGGTGACCAGGCCTTCCGCGAGGCGGGGGCTGGGGCGGCGGATCAGCGCCTTCTTGCTGGGCACAGGGGCTCCCTGGGGTCGGCGGACGACTGCTGGTGGCCCCATCCTGAACGTCACCCGGCGCCTGCTCCACCGTCCTCATCCGCCCAGCGGGCATCATTCCCGGCGTTTGCGCGGATACCGGGCCTCGCCCTGTCGACCCGCCGGGTGACCCGTCGGTAACCTGCGGCGGACTGACGTCTCGTCATGGAGGTGGTCGGTGTGGGCCCTTGGTTCGGGCGTGCGGCCCCGCGGGCCGGACCGGCCCGCGGCCGGACCGGCACCGTGATCCTCGTCGCTCTGCTGCTCACCGCCGGGGCCCTGGCCGTGCTCGCCGGGGGCAGTACGGGCGACGGCGCGCCGTCGCGGTGCCCCGGCCTGCGGATCGCCTCCTGGTCCGCCGACGACCGCACCACCGGGGCGTTCGCCCGCTACGGCGACGACCCCGGCCGCCTCGACGACTGGACCGGGGGCGACGGCACCCACTCGGTGCGCCTCCCGGACGGCCGGATCCTGTGGCTGTTCTCGGACTCCTTCCTCGGCCGGGTCCACGGCCCGCCCAACCCGGCGGGCCAGCCGCACGCCTGGCGCGAGGCGCCGGCCGGCGGGCCCGGCTGGGTGCGGAACTCCGCCGTGGTGACGACGCCGTCCGGCCGGCCGGAACGCACCCTCACCGGCGGTACGGCCGCCGCCCCCGCCCCGCTGTTCCCGGATGTGTCGGCCCGTCCGCGGCACTGGCGCTGGCCGGTCCAGGCGCTCGTCGAGCCGCGGACGCCCGGCGCGGCGGAGCGGGTCGTCCGGGTCCTGCTGTGGACCCGGACCGAGGGGCCGCCGCCCTGGCTCTACGGGGTGCCCGAGGCCACCGAGGTCGCCACCCTCTCCCTCCCCGGCCTGCGGCTGGAGGGCATCGAGCGCATCTCCGGGCCCGGCGGGCCGGATCCCGGCCGCCGGGTCCTCTACGGCACCACGGCCGTCCGCCGCGGCGGCACGACCTATGTCTACGGCGGCGACGAGGGCTCCGGCGCCACCCCGGCCCGGCCGTCCTCGTACGCCTATCTGGCGCGGGTGCCGGCGGGCTCCCTCGCCGACCGGTCCGCATGGCGCTACTGGGACGGCTCGGGCTGGCGGCGGGAACCGGCGCGGGCGCACCCGGTGCTCGGTGACGGCGCACGCCACGGAGTGGGCAGCGCCTTCACCGTCGTGCGCCGGGGCCGTACCTGGGTGCTGCTCACCATGGACGCGGGCGGTCCGCGGGCGGCCGGGCTGTCCACCGTCGCCACCTACTGGGCGTGCTCACCGCAGGGGCCGTGGCACGGCCCGGACCGGGGCTTCCGTGCGCCGCTGCCGCCCGACTCGGCGCCGGACCCGAAGACCGCGGCCTACAACCCGCAGGCGCATCCCGGGGTGGGGTCCGGCGGCAGGCTGCTGCTGAGCTACGACGTCAACTGGCTCGGACCGGACTCCGCCGCCCTGGCCCACGTCAACCGCAATGTCTCCCTCTACCGGCCGCGCTTCGTCCGCCTGCGGTTCGGCGGGACCGCCGGGGGCCCGCCGGCTCCGGTGCGGGTGCCGCGGTGAGCGCGCCGGAGCCGTGCCGTGGCCTGTTGCCGTGCCCCCGGGGTCCGTCATGCCTCGCGCAGCAGCGCGGTCAGCTCGCCGTCGAGGTCGAACTGCGCCGACTCCTGGCCCGCGGGCACCACGAGATAGGAGCGCTGGAGGAAGCGGCGCAGGTCGGCGGCGTCCATCCGGACCATGGCCGTGCCGACGGTCGCGTGGAACTCCAGGACCGTGGTGTCGGCGCCGAACGGCCGCACATGGACGTCCCCGTCGCCGGCCGGCTCCTTCAGCCCGGCGGCCAGCAGGTCGCGGGCGAAGACCCACGCCACGTCGGAACCGGCCAGCGAGGCCCGCGGCGGGAAGCAGATCCGGACGGCCAGGGGGTCGTCGCGCCGGTAGCGCAGCACCGCCGGGATGTCGAGCACCTGTGCTTCGGCGGTGATCAGACCGGCCTGGACGGCTTGGTCAATGACAGGGGACAACGCCTGGCTCCTCGCGCTCGTGTCGGGTCCGTGTCGCGGCACCGGGTGAGACGCCGGACGAAGCCGTTCCGTGCATTCGAGGGGGGCGTGACCTCGGTCACGGGAAATTCAGAGGCTGTTGCGGACCTCACGGGCGAAACGGGCAGGTCCGACGGTTTCTCCACGGCCCGTCAGCACCGTGAGAGGGGCGCCGTCGAGCTGCACCGTGGGGGTGCTGGAGACCCCGCTGGTGTAGAAGGCCTTGGACACCTTCTTCACCCAGGGCATCCAGTGCTCCCGCTCCACCGCGCGGTCGAAGCCGGGGGCCCGCAGGCCCTCGACCCGGTCCGCGAGCTCCAGCAGGGTGCGGGGGGAGCCGAAGGCGTCGTCGTTCCGTGCCGGTTGGTGGGCGGAGAGGACGTGCAGATAGTCCCCGAACGTCCGCTGGCCCCGGTCGGCCGCGGCCCCCAGTGCGTTCAGCGCGCGAGCGGATCCGCTGCCGCCGAGCGAGCCGTCCAGGAACGTCGCGAAGTGGTACTCGATCTTGAACATGCCCTGGTCCGCGAGCTTCCGCATGGTGGGGCCGAGCGCGGTCTCCGCCTTGCCGCAGTGCGGGCAGCGCAGGTCGAGGTAGACCGCGAGGACATGCGCGGCGTCGGCCTTGCCGTACACCACCGCCGTCCCCTCCCGGTTGGTGTGGGCGGGAGCGGAGACCGGTGCGCTCACCACCGGAGCGTCCATCGCCCCGGCCCGGGCGTCGTCACCGGCGCCACCGCATCCGGCGGTCAGCGCCGGCACCAGCGCGGCGACGATCAGGGGCCACTTCTTGGCTCTCACGGACGGCCCGCTTTCCTTCGACAGATCAGGAAAAAAGGTTACCGCCGACCGGGGTGCCGCCCCGGGCCGAGCGGTACCGGATACCCCCTTCGAACGCATGCCGCAAGGAAGCCGCCCGGGCCCTACCCTGCGCGTGGTGCCCACCCGTTCGGCCTGATAGGACAGGCACATGGGATGGACTGTGGGGGAATGGCCGCGCACCGAGGACGAGGCGGTCGCCGAGCAGCGACGGCTGCGCGGGCTCGTCGACCTGGACAGCCCCGGCCCGGTGCCGGGCGCCGCGGGCCGGGTCGCCGGGGTGGACGTGGCGTACGACGAGAACTCCGGCCGGGTGGCCGCCGCCGCGGTGGTCCTGGACCTGGAGACCCTCGCGGTGGTGGACCGGGCCACCGCGACCGGCACGACCGGGTTCCCCTACGTCCCCGGCCTGCTGGCCTTCCGTGAGCTGCCGTCCGTCCTGGCGGCGTTGGAGAAGCTGAGCAGCCTCCCCGACCTCGTCGTCTGCGACGGCTACGGCATCGCGCACCCGCGCCGTCTCGGGCTCGCCAGCCATCTCGGCGTCCTCACCGGCATCCCGTCCTTCGGGGTCGCCAAGACGCCGTTCTCCTTCACCTACGAGCAGCCGGACACCCCGCGCGGCGCCTGGTCGCCGCTGGTGGACGGCGGCGAGACGGTCGGGCGGGCGCTGCGCACCCAGGACGGGGTGAAGCCGGTCTTCGTCTCCGTCGGACATGCCGTCAGCCTCGACCACGCCTGCGCCCACACGCTGCGGCTGTCCCGGCACCGCCTCCCGGAGACCACCCGGCAGGCGGATGGGCTGTGCCGCCGCTCGCTGGCGGCGGCTTCGGGCTGACGGCGGCCACCGGGTGACGCGGACACGGGCTGACGGCGGACACCGCGTGGGCGGTCTCCGAAGGGGCCGGTGAGCCGGTAGTCCGGGGTCGGTTCTCCGTCACCGGAGTCCGGACGAGGGGCGTGGCCCGGCGGTGGCCCGCCGGAGCGTAGGCTCGGGATCATGTTCGTACTCGAGCTGACCTACACAGCACCCCTCGATGAAATCGATGCCCTGCTTCCCGCCCACCGGGAGTGGCTGAACGAGCAGTACGAGGCGGGCGTGTTCGTCGTCTCCGGGCGGAAGAACCCGCGCGACGGAGGGCTCATCATCGCGGTGGGCGAGGACCGGGACCGGATCGAGGCCGTGGTGGCCAGCGACCCGTTCGTCCAGGAGGAGGTCTGCGCCTACCGGGTCACCGAGGTCGTCGTCACCCAGGTGGCGCCGGGATACGAGGAGTTGCACACCCAGCCGGTCGGCTGAGCCGTCCCGGTCGCGGGGTGGACGGGGCACCCCGGGTGGGCTAACTTCCGGCGCCATGACGTTACCCAGCAAGGTGAGGCACATCGTCGCCGCCGGGATCTGCGGGCTGCTGCTCGCGGCCTCCCCGGCCCAGGCCGGCGTCACTGGAACCACCGGCGCCACCGGAACCACCGCGGCCTCCGCGGCGACCGGGACCGGCTGGCAGCTCACCGACACCGGCAGCACCGCCCGGTTCCGCGGCCTCGCCGCCGTCGGCCCGCGCACCGCCTGGGCGGCGGGATCCCAGGGCACCGTCCTGCGCACCACCAACGGCGGACGGCAGTGGCGCAACGTTTCACCACCGGGCGCCGCCGCACTGGAGTTCCGGGACATCGAGGCCTTCGACGCCCGGCGCGCCGTGGTCCTGGCCATCGGCGAAGGCGAGGCCTCCCGCATCCTCCGCACGGACGACGGCGGGGCGAGCTGGACCGAGACCTTCCGGAACACCGACGCCCGGGCCTTCTACGACTGCATGGCGTTCTTCGACCGGCGGCACGGACTGGCGCTCAGCGACCCGGTCGACGGCCGGTACCGGCTGCTCTCCACTGCCGACGGCGGACGGTCCTGGTCGGTGCTCCCCTCCGCGGGCATGCCCGAAGCGCAGCCGGGCGACGCCGCGTTCGCGGCGAGCGGCCAGTGCCTGACCGTCTCCGGTTCCCGGGATGTGTGGCTGGCCACCGGGGGCGGGCCGACCGCCCGCATCCTGCACTCCGCGGACCGCGGCCGCACCTTCGAGCCGGCCGAGTCGACCGTCCCGGCGGGCGATCCGGCCCGCGGCGTCTTCGCGGTGGCCTTCCGCGGCCGGCACGGCATCGCCGTCGGCGGCGACTACCGGCCCGGTCAGCCGTCCCCGCAAGCCGCCGCCACCAGCCGGGACTCCGGCCGCGGCTGGAACCCGTCCCGCCGTCCCCCGACGGCCTACCGCTCCGGCGTGACCTGGCTCCCGGGTGTGCGCACCGCCGCCATCGCGGTGGGCCCCACCGGCAGCGACCTGACGACGGACTCCGGCCGCACCTGGCGGACCTTCGACCCGGGCTCCTTCGACACGGTCGACTGCGCCCCGGGCCGCTCCGCCGCGTACCGGGGGCGGGACGGCGCCACGGCGCGGCGCGTCCCGGAGGTGCGGCACGCCGCGGACCGGGCCCGGGCGGCGCACCGCGGCTGCTGGGCAGCGGGCGAGAAGGGACGGATCGCGCGCCTGGCCCGGTGACGGTCGTCGGCGGGGGCGTACCGCCTCTTCCAGGGGCGCGCGTACCGCCCCTGGAAGAGGCGCGGGGCGGTTGCGCGCCCCGCGCGCGTCAACCCGTCCGCCTCATCCCCCCCCGGCTCATCCCGTCCGGACGATCCGGAACGTCAGCCCCGCCGCCACCAGCCGGCCGGTCAGCGCCTCGCCCATCACCATCGCGGTCGTCACCTGGCCCCGGCCCCGGGAGCCCAGGTCGGGGAGGTCGTCGAAGGCCAGGCACAGTGCCGACTCCGCGAGCATCTTCGCCGTCTCGTCGTAGCCCGGGTCGCCGCCGGAGACCTCCGTGACCACCGAGCGCCCGCCGCCCTCCCCGACGAAGCGGACCGCGAACCAGCTGTCCGCCCGCCGGGCCGGGCCCGGCCCCTCGCCCGGCTTCCGGCGCTCCGACAGCCACTGCCGTGCCGCCGGGAGTTGCGCCAGTGCCCCCACCGCGCCGACCGCCGCCACACCCGCCACCGCGACGGGCAGCTGGGCCACCGCGGCGTGGTGCCGGTAGCGGAAGTCCGGTCCGTACCGCTCCAGCGCCGCCGCCGAACGGGCCACGATCTGCGGATCGATCGTCGGCAGCGGCAGCGCCCAGGCGCGCATGCTCCGGCTGCGCCGCGGCGGGGCCAGGGCCGCCCGCACCCGGCGGCCGGCCGCCGGGCGGGGCTCGGAGTGCCGCCGGTCCCGGGCCGCCCGCGCGGTCTCCCGCGGCCGGGAGAGTGCGGTGAGCGCGGAGGCGAAGGTTCCCCCGGAGAAGGTCGCGTTGGAGCGGACGAAGCCGTCGATCCGCAGCGGTACGCCCTCGGGCAGCTGCCCGACGGTGAAGTACACGCCCAGGTCGTGCGGCACGGAGTCGAAGCCGCAGGCGTGCACCAGCCGGGCCCCGGTCTCCCGGGCCCGCGCGTCGTGCCGCAGATACATCCGGTCGACGAACTCCGGCTCCCCGGCCAGGTCGACATAGTCGGTTCCGGACTCGGCGCAGGCCGCGACCAGCGGCTCGCCGTGGGTGCTGTACGGGCCGACCGTGGTGGCCACCACCCGGGCCGAGCCCGCGACCGCTCGAAGGGCGGCCGGGTCACCCGCGTCGGCGCGCAGCAGCGGCAGACCGGCGCAGGCGGGGTTGACGGCGGCCAGCCGGTCGCGGAGCCGTTCCAGCTTGGCGGTGCTCCGGCCGGCGAGGGCCCAGCGGCAGCCGGCGGGGGCGTGCCGCGCCAGGTACTCGGCGGTCAGCCCGCCGGTGAAGCCGGTCGCGCCGAAGAGCACGATGTCATGGGCCCGCTGATCCGGTGTTCCGGTGTCCGTCACTCGTCACTCCAACGTCGTGCGCCGCTCGCCGCACCCACCACCGCGAACGGGGGAGCACGGCGGGCGGAACGTGGCGGTCGTCCCTTGCCGTCCGCACGCGGGGCGGGGCGGCCGGGCGTCCTGCCGGGGCCGTGATCCCGTCGCCGCGGCGAGCTACGCCACGGTAGGGACCTGGGAAGGTGCGGTCAACAGGGGTGGGGGTTGGTGACGGCGCTGCTGAGAGGGAGGGGCCCGGCAGGAATGGGGGCCGGCCACCGCGCGCGGGCCCCACCGCGCGCCGCCCCCGCCGCGCGCGGGCCCCACCGCGCGCCGCCCCCGCCGTGCGCCGCCCCACCGCGCGCCGCCCCGCCGTGCGCCCGCCCCACCACGCCGGACAGCCGCGCCCGGCCGGGGCTTGACGAGGAGTGACGGCTCGGGCACTGTCGGCACAGGACATGGGACGTCCAACGTCCGTAATGTCAGCACCTGGTGATGGTTGTCGGACCGTTGGAGCCCCCATGCCCCTCCCCGCCCCGCTGTCCGGCGTCGTCCCGCCGCTGTGCACGCCGCTGACCCCTGACGGCGAGATCGACGTCCGGTCGCTGCGCGCGCTGGTCGAGCACCTCGTCGGCGCCGGGGTGACGGGGCTGTTCGCGCTCGGCTCCAGCGGCGAGGCCGCCTATCTGAGCGACGGTCACCGGCGCACCGCCCTCGCCACCGTCGTCGAGGCCGCCGCCGGGCGGGTCCCCGTCCTCGCCGGAGCGATCGACACGACGACGGCCCGCGTGCTGCACCACGCACGGACCGCGGCCGGGCTCGGGGCCGACGGGCTGGTGGCCACCGCGCCCTTCTTCACCCGCACCCACCCGGTGGAGATCGCCGACCACTTCCGGCGTATCCGGGCCGGCGCCGGCCTGCCGCTGTTCGCCTACGACATCCCCGTCGCCGTGCACACCAAGCTCCCCGCCGCGACCGTGCTGGACCTCGCCGCGGACGGCACCCTCGCCGGGCTGAAGGACAGCAGCGGCGACGACGGAGCGCTGCGCCGCCTCCTCGTCGCCCTGCGCCGCCGCGGACTCGACCGGACCTTCACCGTGCTCACCGGCTCCGAGCTGGCCGTCGACGGCGCGCTGCTCGCCGGGGCGCACGGCGTCGTACCGGGCCTGGGCAATGTCGACCCGGCCGGATACGTGCGCCTGTACGGCCATGCCCGCGCCGGCCGCTGGGCCGAGGCGGCCGCCGAACAGGACCGGCTCGCCGCCCTCTTCGCCCTCACCGACGTGGGGGAGGAGTCCGCCATGGGCCGCAGCTCCTCCGCGCTCGGGGCGTTCAAGGCGGCGCTGCACCTGCTCGGGGTCATCGACTGCCCGGCCACCGCCGCGCCGCAGGTCCCGCTGGGGGACGCCGCCACCAAGGCCGTGTGCCGCTTCCTCGAGGAGGCGGGCCTGCGGTGACCGGGCAGCGGGCCGGCGGTGCCGATGTCCGGGCTGTCGTCCGGGCTGACGGCCGTGGTGGCCGTGCCGCTCGGCGGCGACGTCCCGCACCGGCCGCACCGGCCGGCCGGCAGCGGGGCCCGGGCGGACCGTCTGCTGCCCGCGCCGTTGTCGGTGTCCGGGGTTAGCTTGGGCCGTACCGGCCGGTCCGGCGAGCTGCCGGGCCGGTCGCGAACCAACGACCGCCGGCCGCTCGGCCCACCGGGTACGCCTCCGGCCGGCCGACCCCGGAGGACGACATGGCCGCGGCGAAGGACCCTGCCGAGACCCGAGTGGAAGCGGCGCTGGAGGTGCGGGAGCAGGTCAGGGAGTTCGCTCTCGGGCTGCCCGGCGCGGGGGAGGAGTTCCCCTGGGGTGAGAGCGTCATCAAGGTGAACCGGAAGGTGTTCGTCTTCCTGGGCACCGGCGACGGCAGTTGGCCGCCGGGCATCACCGTCAAGCTCAAGGACGACGCGGTGCACGAGCACGCGATGACCTCGCCGGGCGCGGAGCCCGCGGGGTACGGGCTGGGCCGCGCCGGATGGGTGTCGGTGCCGCTGGCCGAACGGGGCGCTCCGGCGGCCGAGCTGCTCTGCGACTGGGTGGAGGAGAGCTACCGGGTGATCGCCCCCAAGCGGCTGGTCGCCGAGCTGGACGCCCGCGCGTAGGCGCTGCCCCCGTCGGCGTTCCCGCTTCGGGCACCAGGGCCCGCGGCGGGGGCGCGCGGCCGGGCAGCGGGGGTGATCCGGACCACCGCGTTTCGCGGCCGCCGGGGCTTGTGCGAAGTGGAACACGTTCTTAGCATCGTTGATGTTACATCAAATGTGTCACATGCCTGGGGGCTTGATGGGACCATCGGGGAACGGCCCGCTGGCCGGGGTGCGCGTCGTGGAGCTGGCCGGCATCGGGCCGGGCCCCTTCGCCGCCATGCTCCTCGCCGACCTCGGCGCCGACATCGTCCGCGTCGACCGCCCCGGCGGCTCGGGGCTGAGCATCGACCCGGCGTACGACATCACCAACCGCAACAAGCGCTCGGTGCTGCTCGATCTGAAGTCCCCGGACGGCCCCGCGGCCGTACTGGACATGGTGGACCGGGCCGACGTCCTCATCGAGGGCTACCGCCCCGGCGTCGCCGAGCGCCTCGGCGTCGGCCCCGACGACTGCCTGGCCCGCAACCCGCGCCTGGTCTACGGGCGGATGACCGGCTGGGGCCAGGCGGGCCCGCTCGCCGAACGGGCCGGCCACGACGTGGGGTACATCGCCATCACCGGCGCCCTCGGCATGATCGGGCGCGCCGACGAACCGCCGGTGGTGCCCGCGAACCTCCTCGGCGACTACGCCGGCGGCTCGCTCTACCTCGTCATCGGCGTCCTGGCGGCGCTCCAGCACGTCCGCGGCGGCGGCACCGGCCAGGTCGTGGACGCCGCGATCGTCGACGGCACCGCCCACCTCACCTCGATGATCCACGGCATGGTGGCGGCCGGCGGCTGGCGGGACCGCCGCGGCGCCAACCTCCTCGACGGCGGCTGCCCCTTCTACGGCACCTACGAGACCTCCGACGGCGGCCACATGGCGGTCGGCGCCCTCGAACAGCGCTTCTACGACGAATTCGTCCGGCTCCTGGGCATCGCGGACGAAGCGCCCGCCCGCAAGGACTTCGAACGCTGGGGCGAGCTCCGCGCCCTGGTCGCGGCCCGCTTCCGGACCCGGACCCGGGAGGAGTGGACGGCCGTGTTCGAGGACTCCGACGCCTGCGTCGCCCCCGTCCTCTCGCTGAGCGAGGCGCCCCACCACCCGCACCTCGCCGCCCGCGGCACCTTCGTCGACCACGGCGGCATCACCCAGCCCGCTCCGGCACCGCGGTTCTCCGTCACCCCCGGCGCCGTCCACCGCCCGCCCGCCCAGCCCGGCGCGGACACCGCCGAGGTGGCCCGCGACTGGGATCTCCCGCACCTCACCGGCAGGGCCGCGCAGGCCCCTCAGGAGGACCGTTGAAGCGCCAGATCTTCACCGCCGAGCACGACGCCTTCCGCGACACCGTCCGCACCTTCCTCACCAAGGAGGTGCAGCCGCACTACGAGCAGTGGGAGCGGGACGGCATCGTCGACCGCGCGGTGTGGCGCGCCGCCGGGCGCCAGGGGCTGCTCGGGCTCGCCGTGCCCGAGGAGTACGGGGGCGGGGGCACCACGGACTTCCGCTACGCCGCCGTGCTCCACGAGGAGTTCACCCGGGCGGGGGCGGCCGGTCTGGCGATCGGCCTGCACAACGACATCATCGGCCCGTATCTGACCTCGCTCGGCACCCCGGAGCAGCGGCGCCGCTGGCTGCCCGGGTTCTGCAGCGGCGAGCTGATCACGGCGATAGCCATGACCGAGCCCGGCGCCGGCTCCGACCTCCAGGGCATCCGCACCACCGCCACCGACGAGGGCGACCACTGGCTGCTCAACGGCTCCAAGACCTTCATCTCCAACGGCATCCTCGCCGACCTGGTGATCGTCGTCGCCCGGACCACCCCCGAGGGCGGCGCGCGGGGCCTGAGCCTGCTGGTCGTCGAGCGCGGGACGGAGGGCTTCGAACGCGGCCGCAACCTCGACAAGATCGGCCAGAAGTCCCAGGACACCGCCGAGCTCTTCTTCCACGACGTCAAGGTGCCCAAGGAGAACCTGCTCGGTGAGCTGAACGGGGCGTTCCTCCACCTGATGACCAACCTCGCCCAGGAGCGGCTGGCCATCGCCGTCGCCGCGATCGCCGGCGCCGAGCACCTGGTGGAGATCACCACGGAGTACGTGAAGGAGCGCGAGGCGTTCGGCCGGCCGCTCTCCAAGCTCCAGCACATCCGCTTCGAGGTGGCCGAGATGGCCACCGAGTGCGCGGTGACCCGGGCCTTTCTCGACCGCTGCGTCGAGGACCACACCCGCGGCGAGCTCGACGCCGCGCACGCCTCCATGGCCAAGTGGTGGGCAACCGAGCTGCAGAAACGGGTCGCGGACCGGTGCCTCCAGCTGCACGGCGGGTACGGCTACATGACCGAGTACCGGGTCGCCAGGGCCTTCACGGACGGCCGTATCCAGACGATCTACGGCGGCACCACCGAGATCATGAAGGAGATCATCGGCCGTTCCCTGCTCGACTGACCCCAGCACTCCTCCCGTGGACCGGACCCCAGGACCGGTCCGCGCCCCCTCTTGTGAAAGGCCTGACGTGAGCACCGAAGCGTATGTGTACGACGCCATCCGCACCCCCCGGGGGCGCGGCAAGGCGAACGGTTCCCTGCACGGCACCAAGCCCATCGACCTCGTCGTCGGGCTGATCCACGAGCTGCGCGGCCGGTTCCCCGGCCTGGACCCCGCCGCCATCGACGACATCGTCCTCGGCGTCGTCAGCCCGCTGGGCGACCAGGGGTGCGACATCGCCAAGATCGCCGCCATCGCGGCCGGGCTGCCGGACACGGTGGCCGGCGTCCAGGAGAACCGGTTCTGCGCTTCCGGGCTGGAAGCCGTCAACCTGGCCGCCGCCAAGGTGCGCTCCGGCTGGGAGGACCTGATCCTCGCCGGCGGCGTCGAGTCGATGTCCCGCGTCTCCATGGGCTCCGACGGCGGAGCCTGGGCCATGGACCCGATGACCAACTTCGAGACCGGCTTCGTGCCCCAGGGCATCGGTGCCGACCTCATCGCCACCGTCGAGGGCCTCACCCGGCACGACGTGGACAGCTACGCCGCCACGTCGCAGGAGCGGGCCGCCGAGGCGTGGAAGGACGGCCGCTTCGACCGTTCCGTGGTCCCCGTCCGCGACCGCAACGGCCTGACCGTCCTGGACAGGGACGAGCACCTGCGCCCCGGGACCACCGCCGAGAGCCTGGCCGGGCTGAAGCCCTCCTTCGCCACCATCGGCGAGGCGGGCGGCTTCGACGCCGTGGCGCTGCAGAAGTACCACTGGCTCGAGAACATCGACCACGTCCACCACGCCGGCAACTCCTCGGGCATCGTCGACGGCGCCGCCCTGGTCGCGATCGGCAACCGTGAGGTGGGCGAGCGCTACGGGCTGACCCCGCGCGCCCGGATCGTCTCCGCCGCCGTCTCCGGATCCGACCCGACCATCATGCTCACCGGCCCGGCGCCCGCCGCCCGCAAGGCACTCGCCAAGGCCGGGCTGACCATCGACGACATCGACCTCGTCGAGATCAACGAAGCCTTCGCGGCCGTCGTGCTGCGCTTCGTCCGGGAGATGGGCCTGAGCCTGGACAAGGTCAACGTCAACGGCGGCGCCATCGCGCTGGGCCACCCGCTCGGCGCGACCGGGGCGATGATCCTCGGCACCGTCATCGACGAACTGGAGCGGCGCGACCAGCGGTACGGCCTGGTCACCCTCTGCGTGGGCGGCGGCATGGGCAGCGCCACCGTCGTCGAGCGCCTCTGACCGTCCCGTCCCATCCCCTTACGGAGCACACCACATGAGCGAGTCCACCACCATCCGCTGGGAACAGGACGAGACCGGCGTCGTCACCCTCGTCCTCGACGATCCCGATCAGTCGGCGAACACCATGAACGCCGCCTTCAAGACCTCCCTCACCGCGGTCGCCGACCGCCTGGAGGCCGAGCAGGACTCCATCCGCGGCGTCATCGTCACCTCCGCCAAGAAGACCTTCTTCGCGGGCGGCGACCTCAAGGACATGAGCCGGATCGGCCCCGAGCACGCGCAGACCGCGTTCGACATGGGCATGGGCATCAAGCGCGACCTGCGCCGGCTGGAGACCCTCGGCAAGCCCGTGGTCGCCGCCGTCAACGGGGCGGCGCTCGGCGGCGGTTACGAGATCGCCCTCGCCTGTCACCACCGGGTCGCCCTCGACGCCCCCGGCTCCAAGATCGGTCTGCCCGAGGTCACCCTCGGCCTGCTCCCGGGCGGCGGCGGTGTCGTCCGCACGGTACGGCTGCTCGGCATCACCGACGCCCTGCTGAAGGTGCTGCTCCAGGGCACCCAGTACCCGCCGCGCCGCGCCCTGGACGCCGGGCTCGTCCATGAGGTCGTGGACTCCCGGGAGGAACTGCTCGCCCGGGCCCGCGCCTTCATCGACGCCCACCCCGATTCGCGGCAGCCCTGGGACGTCAAGGGGTACAAGATCCCCGGCGGCACCCCGGCGCACCCCAAGTTCGCCGCCAACCTCCCCGCCTTCCCGGCCAATCTGCAGAAGCAACTGGCCGGCGCGCCCTACCCGGCGCCGCGCAACATCCTCGCCGCCGCCGTCGAGGGCGCCCAGGTCGACTTCGAGACCGCCCAGACCATCGAGTCCCGCTACTTCACCGAGCTGGTGACCGGCCGGATCTCCAAGAACATGATCCAGGCGTTCTTCTTCGACATGCAGGCCGTCAACTCCGGCGCCAACCGGCCCTCGGGGATCGAGCCGCGGCCCGTCCGCAAGGTCGCGGTGCTCGGCGCGGGCATGATGGGCGCGGGCATCGCCTACTCCTGCGCCAAGGCCGGCATCGAGGTCGTCCTCAAGGACGTCTCGGCGGAGGCGGCCGAGAAGGGCAAGGCGTACTCCGCCGGGCTGCTCGCCAAGGCCCTGGAGCGGGGCCGCACCACCGAGGCGAAGCGGGACGAACTGCTGGCCCGGATCACCCCCACCGCGAATCCGCAGGACCTCGCGGGCTGCGACGCCGTGATCGAGGCGGTGTTCGAGGACCCGGCGGTGAAGCGCAAGGCCTTCCAGGAGATCGAGGAGATCATCGAGCCGGACGCGCTGCTCTGCTCCAACACCTCCACCCTGCCGATCACCCTGCTCTCCGAGAACGTCCAGCGCGCCGAGGACTTCATCGGCCTGCACTTCTTCTCGCCCGTCGACAAGATGCCGCTGGTGGAGATCATCAAGGGCGAGCGGACCGGCGACGAGGCCCTGGCCCGCGCCTTCGACCTGGTGCGGCAGATCCGGAAGACCCCGATCGTGGTCAACGACTCGCGCGGCTTCTTCACCTCCCGCGTGATCGGCCACTTCATCAACGAGGGCGTGGCGATGGTGGGGGAGGGCGTCGACCCGGCCTCCGTCGAACAGGCCGCGGCCCAGGCCGGCTACCCGGCCAAGGTGCTGTCGCTGATGGACGAGCTCACCCTCACCCTCCCGCGCCGGATCCGCAACGAGTCGCGGCGCGCGGTGGAGGAGGCCGGCGGGGTGTGGGAGCCGCACCCGGCCGACGCCGTCATCGACCGCCTGGTCGACGAGTTCGACCGCCCGGGCCGCAGCGGCGGCGCCGGCTTCTACGACTACACCGACGGCCGGCGCGCCGGGCTGTGGCCGGGGCTGCGCGAGCACTTCACCCGGTCCGAGGTCTCCGTGCCCTTCGAGGACCTGAAGGAGCGGATGCTGTTCGTCGAGGCGATCGACACCGTCCGCTGCCTGGAGGAGGGCGTGCTGACCTCGGTGGCCGACGCCAACATCGGCTCCATCCTCGGCATCGGCTTCCCCGGCTGGACCGGTGGCGTCCTCCAGTACATCAACGGCTACGAGGGCGGTCTGCCCGGCTTCGTGACCCGCGCCCGGGAGCTCCGGGCCGCGTACGGCGACCGGTTCGCGCCCCCGGCGCTGCTGGTGGAGAAGGCGGAGCGGGGCGAGCGGTTCCAGGACGCCTGACCCGGGTCGCCACCCCGCCGTTCGTGCCGCGCTCGTGGGTGCGGCGGTGGGGTGGCGGTGCGGTGGTGTACTCGTGCAACGGCGTTCGCCGGGCACGGGAGAGGCGGTCCGGCCGCGGGGTTCTGTGGCCGGACTGTGTCCGTGAGCGGCCCAATGTAACCGTTCCTGATCGATCCCCGCCCGGCACCCGAACGAGTTTGCGACGGTAGGGAAGGGTCCGCTTGGATCCTTGCATGAGTGAACACCCGCCGCCGCACGGCGGTTACGGCCCTCCGCAGCCACCGCAGCAGCCCCACGGTCATCCGCAGCCGCCGTACGGCTACCCGCAGCAGCCGCCCGGGGCACCGTACGGAGCCCCCGGCCCCTACGGAGGTCCGCAGCAGGGTCCGTACGGTGGGCCGCAGCAGGGCCCCTACGGCGGTGCTCAGCAGGGCCCGTACGGCGCCCCGCCGCCGCAGCCGCCGTACGCCGGGTACTACGCGCCCCCCGGAGCGCCGATGGGCGGCCCGCCCCAGGAAGCCCTGGCCAACCAGGGAGCCCGGCTCGGCGCGCGTTTGCTCGACGGCCTCATCCTGATCGTGGCGTTCGCCGTGGTCCTCGGCATCGTCGTCCTGCTCCAGCTGCCCGGGCGCGACAACGACGCCTACATGATCACCATCGCCGTCCTCGGCATCTGCTGCTGGGTGGCGCTGCTCTTCTACGAGCCCGTGATGACCTGGAAGTACGGCGCGACGCTGGGCAAGCGCATCTGCGGAATCCGGGTGGCACGCCTGGAGGACGGCCAGAACATATCCTTCGGCCGCTCCATGGGCCGCTTTGGGATCACCTTCGCCATGGGCTTCGTCCCGCTGCTGCCCCTGCTGAACGTCCTGTGGTGCTGCTGGGACGAACCGTTCCGCCAGTGCCTGCACGACAAGGTCGTGACCACGGTGGTCGTGAAGAACCCCTCCTGACGGCGTTTCCCGTGCCTTCCGCCCGGCACCCCGGCGGAAGGCACGGAGGGTTCCGGCGGATCCCCGCCGAGCGGGGTTGCGACGGCCGGACGGAGCGGGTGGAGGCCTGTCCCGGCGCTCCGGAGTCCGGGCACCCGCGTGCTCAGTGCTTGCGCTCCGCCCCCTCCGCGCCCAGCCAGCCCCGGAGTTCCTCCTTCATCGACCGCTGGAAGGCCGTGACCAGCGCCTGGACGACGAGCGGCTGCATGTGGGCCGACAGGGACTTCGTCCGGGCAACCCGCTCCGGATCCGGCGCCCCGTCCTGGGCCGGGCCCCACACCTCCTGCCGGAAGAGATGGCTCAACTCCCGTGCCGCGGAGCGGGTGTGCTCCACCATCACCGCCCGGGCGGTCAGGATCGCCTCCGGCGATATCGGCACGTCCAGCAGCTGTACGCCGAGGTGGAGCAGGCCCGGGTCGGCCTGGAACACGTCCGTTTCCTCGGTCCGGACGAGGATGCTCATCGCCGTGAGCCGGTCGAGGTCCTCCTCCGTCAGGGCGCGCCCCGCCCGCCGTTCCAGCTGCTCCCGGGTCGTCCGCTCCGCACTGTCCGGCACCCAGGAGGCGACGAGTGCCCGGTGGATGGCCAGGTCGTGCGGGCTGAGGTCCGGCGGCAGTTGCTCCAGATAGCGTTCGATGGCGGCCAGCGTCATGCCCTGGTGCTGGAGTTCCTCGATCAGGGCGAGCCGGGAGAGGTGCTCGGGCCCGTACCGGCCCACCCGGCGCGGGCCGATGGCGGGCGGCGGCAGCAGACCGCGGGTGCTGTAGAAGCGGACGGTGCGGACGGTGACGCCCGCGCGGGCCGCCAGTTCGTCGACGGTGAGAGAGGGCTCCCCCGAGCCGACGTCCGGAGTGGTCTGCTGGGTCATCGGACATACCCTTCTTCTGCTGCACCGAACGAGTGCAACAGTATTGCTGTCTCACCACCGATGTGAAACCGGTCGGCGGGAGACGGCTCCGGCCCCGGGCCACGGTCGGCACTCGCCCGACCCCCGGCCGGCCTGCCTCATCGCCGGGCGCGCAGCCACTCCGCGAAGGTGTCCAGGGCCGGCTGCGGGTCGCGCCGCCCGATGCCGATGCGGAAACGGTCGGTGGGCGTGGCGGTGAGCTCCGACTGGTAGATGCTCGCCGGCAGCAGCAGGACACCGGCCTGCTCGACGAGCTCGGTGCAGAACGCCTCGACGCCGTCCGAGCCGAGATAGCGGGGGAACGCCACACAGCCGCCGTCGGGGGCCTGCCACTGGAACAGGCCGTCGAACTCGGCGAAGAAGGCGTCGAAGGCCGGGAGGTTGCCGGCGATCAGGGCCCGGTTGCGGTCCAGGATGCGGTCGCGGGCCCGCAGGGCGATCCGGGCGAGGAGCTCGCTCGGTGCGGAGTTGCAGATGGTGGTGTAGTGCTTGGCGCGTTCCAGCCGGGAGCGGAGTTCCCGGTCGCGGCAGGCGATCCAGCCGACCCGCAGGCCGGGCAGGCCCAGCGACTTCGAGGTGACGTTCAGCGACAGCGCCCGCTCCGACAGGTCGGCCGCCTGCGGAAGGGTGCGGGCGGTATCGCGCTCCAGGCCGCGGTAGACCTCGTCGCTGAAGAGATGGATCCCGCGCTCGTCGCAGAGCTCGGCCAGGCGCGCGAAGTCCTCGGCAGCGATCACCTTTCCCGTCGGGTTGTTGGGGAAGTTGACCGAGACGACTCGGGTGGTGGGGCGGAGGGCCGCCGCCACCCGGTCCAGGTCCAGCGCCCAGTCCTCCTGCGGGTCCAGGGCGACTCCGGTGACCTCGCACAGCGACAGCGGGACCGTCTCCGCGGCCTGGTAGTTGGGCGTGATCACCACGGCGTGGTCGCCGGGTTCCAGCAGCACCTGCATCGCCAGGTAGAGGGCCTCCTCGGCACCGGCGAAGCAGATCACGTCGTCGGCGCCGGCGTGGGTGTACGTCTCGGCGATCACCCGGCGCAGCTCCGGGTCGCCGAAGGTCTCGGTGTAGCCCAGGGACAGGGTCTCCCAGGCGCACCGGTCCTCCTCGCCCGCCAGCGACAGCAGCTCGGCCATGGTCATCGTCTGCACGTCGGAGGCGGTCAGATGGTGCCGGGCGGTGAACTCCCAGCGGGAGAAGTAGGTTTCCAGACGGAAGTCCGGCAGCCGGGTCATGGGATGTCCTTCCGGGCCTTGAGGTCGGCGAGCAGGGCATAGACGGTGGACCGGGACGCCTTCAGCTCCCGGGCGACGACCGGGACCGCCCGGCGCACGGCGAAGACGCCGGCCCCGTCGAGTTCGGCGAGCACGGTGAGCCGGTCCTCGCGCCCGAGGCGCTCCACCGGCCGCCCGCGCTCGCGCACGAACGTGCCGATGATCTGCTGCACGCGCTCGGTCCAGTCCTGTTCGAAGAGCGGCTCCGGCCGGGGCGCGGTGGGCGCGGCGAAGCCGGCGAGTACGGCCGCCGCCCGGTCCAGCGGCGTCCGGTCCAGATTGACGCAGAGCACGGCGGACGGCTCGCCGTCGGCGGTGCGCAGAACCGCGCTGACGGACGACAGCCGCCGCCCGTCGGCCAGCAGCTTCTCGTACGGCCCGTAGACGTCTTGGGCGGACGGGTCGAGCGCGTCGAGCTCGCCGAGCAGTGACGGGTCGCCGGGCTTGCGTGGGCCCATCGGGTTCCACAGGGCGAGCACCCGGTCGGTCCCGGCGTCGTGCAGGACCACTTCCGCGTACGGGCCGAGGAGCAGGGCCACGGCCTGGCATACGGGAGCCCACATGCGGACCCGGGGGTCCGGGTGGTCGGCGTGGCTGGTGGGGCCGGTGGGGCCGGTGCCGGCGTGGCCGGTGCCGGTGGGGTCGCCGTGGCCGACCGGGGTGCCGGGGGCCGGGGCCGCGTCGTCGTACGCGGGATCCGGCGGGCTGCTCTCCGTCGTCATGGCTGGATCGTATGTCCAATCTGGATTTTCTGTCCATGTGGGGATCGGGTGCCTGGCCGGGTGGGGATGGGGTGGGGTGGGGTGGCTGCGGGGGTGTGGCCTTGGGGAGGCATCCCGAGGGGGCGGTGCCGGCGGATCGGTGTGGCACTCCGGGAGGGGGTGGCCGTCGACCGGCGCGGGGAGAGGGCGGTGGGTTTCCGTGGGCCCGGACGCTCGGACGTCCGGCCGCTGCGTGCATCCCGCTGCATTCCGCAACTGCCGTTACTGGCCGAAAAGTTGTCGCGTTCAGGTGTTCGACGCCGAGATCCGGTCGGGTAGGGCTGGAGTATGAAGCTGATCCCCATGGATGTCGGACCGCTCAACCCCGAACTGCTCGACGTCGTCGTCGGCCTGGTGTGTTTCGGCGTCGCCTACGGCGTCCTGTCCCGGGTGCTGCCGCGCATCGGGAAGGTGCTGTACGAACGCGAGCAGGCCACCGAGGGCGTCCTGCGGTGTTCCGAAGACCTGGAGGCAGAGGCCGAGCGAGTGCGCGAACGCTACCTGCAGGCCCTGGCCGAGGCCCGGCACGACGCCGCGCGGATCCGCCAGGAGGCGAGGGAGGAAGGCGCCGAGCTCATCGCCGCGGCCCGCGCCGAGGGCATACGGGAACGCGACGAACTGATCGCCGCGGGCCGCGCCCGGATCGCCGCGGAGGTCGAGGCGGCCGAAGCGGCGCTGACCGGCACGGTCACCGAGCTGGCCACCGAGCTCGCGGACCGGATCCTCGGCGAACCGGCCGGCGTGGGCGGCAGCCGCAGGGGGTAGGGCGGGCCGCACGAACGCCCCGCGTACCTGCCGGGCGGGTTCCGTGCGGGCGACCGGATCCGGTGCGCCCCGGAACCGGTGCTTCGAGCCGGGCTCGGCCCGAGTCGTTCCACGAACCTCCGTACACGGACGCCGATATGCCCGCGGTTCGCCCCGGCAGCGTTCCGTCCGCCATCCGGCCGCACCCTTGTCCGGGCGCCCCTGGTGCCCGGACGCTGTGGCATTCCCCGGACCCGGCCCCGCGGAGGCGTCCCGCACCCCCGGGAGCCATCATGGACACGTGACCACCGCACATCGCGCCTCCGCCTCCCCCGCCCGCGACGCCGATCCCGAGCCGCCGCCCGTGGGCGGCCTGCTGTGGGAGATGGCGGGGGAGATCCGTTCGGTGATGGCGCTGCCCGCCGCGCTCACCATGCAGGTCGCGCACCCGGCCATCGGCGCGGGTGTGGACGAGCACTCCGTCTTCCGCACCGACCCCTGGGGCCGCGGCGAGCGGTCGCTGGCGTCCGTGCAGCTCTGGGTCTACGGCGGTCCCGAAGCGGCCGAGGAGGGCCGCAGGCTGCGAGCCCTGCACCGGACCATCCAGGGAACCGACGCCCACGGGCGCAAGTACCACGCCCTCACCCCCGCCAACTACGGCTGGGTGCACGCCACCGGCTTCCCCGTCTACCGGTACGCGCAGAGCGTGCTGGCCCGCCGCCCGTACACCGAGGCGGAGGAGCACCGGCTGTACGCAGAATGGCTCCAGGTCGGGCGGATTCTGGGCATCGCCGACCGTGACATGCCGCAGACGGTCGAGGAGTTCTGGCCGTACTACCGCAGGGTCCTGGACGAGCAGTTGGAGGCCACCGTCGTGGTCCGGGAGCTGCTGGACACCGACGCGTCCGTGCCCGCGCCCGACCGGGGCCCGAGGGCGGCCCGTCTGCTGCTGCGCGCCCTCTGGCCGCTGTTGCTGCCGCCGTTCCTGCGGCTGCGCCGGTTCCTCACCATCGGGCTGATGCCGCCGGACGCCCGCGAGGTGCTCGGACTGGAGTGGACCGACCGGCAGGAGCGCCGGCTGCGGCGTTTCGGGCGAGTGGTGAGCGTCGTGGTGCCGCTGCTGCCCGAGCGGCTGCGCTACCTCCCCTACGCGCGCCGGGCCCGCCGCGCCGTGCGGCGCGGCGGGGTCTGACAGCTCAGAGCAGGCGGCTCTCCAGCGGTCCTCAAGACAGCGAGACCGCTGTGGGGCGGAAGTCCCACCCACGCGCCGTGGGGGAGGTGGCACATGGGCTGGGCCGATCGTGGGCCGGCCCGTCGGAAACGGGCGAGCGTGGACCACGGAGATTCACCATCGAATCCGCTCCGCGTCTCCGCCGACGCAGGTGGGGCACGGTCGTTTGCCAGTCCCGCTGCACACTGCGCACCCGGCAAATCCGCAGCATCCATCGCACCAGACCTCACGGTGTCCCGCACAGGTGCCGCAATAGTGCGCCTCCCGGGTCGGCTCCCACGGATTCCGGGATTCGGGGAGCCGCGTTCCCGTCTGCGGGCCGTACGCGGCCCTTTCGGGGCCGCTGACACCTAGTGCCCCTCGGGGTGCTTTCGCAGGAATTCGTTGCAGTAGTGCACGCTGGTGGTGTCGCCGCCGATGCGTGCACGGTCCCGGATTCTGGCCAGTTCCAGACATCCGGCGCATCCGTCCACGGGCGTGGGCTCCAACTGAGTCAGACTCGGCACCATCTTGTGTTCCTCGCTGCGCTTCACGGGCATTGCGGCACCTCTGGCAGTGGCATGCCGGTAGTCGCGATGGCGAGTCCTGGGAAGCGCCCTGGCCGCTGTGCCGTTCCGCGTCGCTCGGAGGCAACCGGAGGGGCACGGACGAGTCCATCGTCCCCGCCCCTCGGCGCGGGCACCCGGCTCTCCTCGACGGTGGGAGCGGTGGGGGATCCGGGGATGGCTGGGTGTCGCCCCTCAGCGGGAAGCAGGAATCGGAGGACCTGCCGTAGAAGCCTGGCTGTAGCTCGGAACACGTCGTCAGCAACTCGGAACACGTCGTCAGCCTTCTGCTGTGGGTGGTCACGCCCCGGACGCTCGCCGCGTCACAAGGCCTTGTGCCTGCCATACTTCGATGCGCAGGACTCACGCGGGAGTTGACCAGGGTTGACTACGCTGACTGCACCACCCGTCAACCCACAGAGGTTCACGATGCGTGACTTTGTTGATCTTGCCAGTAGGGCATTGCGGGACAGCGGTTATTCCATGAAGGCTGCCGCACGTGCCATGAATTATGACGTCGCCTATGTGTCCCGAGTGCTCAACGGGAAGCAGAATCCGTCGGCAAAGCTTGCTGCCTCGCTGGACGAGCTTGTCGGGGCAGGCGGTGCCTTGGCGGCAACCGTTCTTGGCGATGACGAAGAGTCGAAGGTAGCCCGCAGTGCCGCCAACCCCTCCCGACTGGACTCCGGCGCCGTGGACGCGCTTTCGTCCGTCCTGACTGCCTACCGGCGATTGGACGACACGGCACAGCCGGCATTGGTGATCCCGGCCGCCATGGTGCAGATGAAGGAAGTCACCCGGATACTCCGGGGTGCTCGTGGGCCCCATCGGGACCGGCTGGCGGCAGTCGCGTCGGAATGGATTCAGTTCTCGGGATGGATGTTCGCCCAAGTCCGTCAGGACGACAAGGCTGTGCGGCTCCTCAACGACGCTTTAGAGCTTGCCGATGAGATCGGCGACGGAACTCTTGCGGCGCAAGCCCTGAATTTCAAGGGCTACATCGCACGTCAGCAGAACCGGCCCCAAGGTATCGCCCGCTGGTTCGCTGCGGCAGCACGCACTCCGGGCGCGCATCCTGCTCAGCGCATCGGGGACTTTCTGCAGGCGGCAGCCGGTATGGCGGCTCTGGGGGAACGCGACTCGGCCCTGCGGATGGTCGAAGAGGCGGAGGGGCTGACCGGCAGAGCGGCTGCCCTGCCTCCGCCGGATACCGCCTACTGGCTCACTCCCGCGTTCAACCGCCTGAACATGGGGCTCTGTACCCTCGCGCTCGGACGCTTCAGCGAGGCGGCCGACCATTTGCAATCAGGGCTCGCCGAACTGCCGGAGGACCTGCGGGATGCTCCTTGGTCGTGGGAGCACAAGGAAGCGTTGCGCAGAGCGGTGGAAGCGGTCTGAGACGGTGAGGTGGCCCGTGCTGTCTCCTATGCGCGCCGGGCCCGCCGCGCCGCACGGCGCGGCGGGCCCTGATGGCCTGCGCAGGGTGCCTGGGGCCTGGACCTGAGGTCGGTGACCTTCCCAGGTCATCGGCCCTCGGGCCGGTGACCCCAGGTCCGGGATCTTCAGACCACTGCCCCGGGCCACCGGCCGTCCCACCTCAGGGGCGACCCCACCTCAGGGGACGACCCCACCTCAGTGACGGCCCCCGCTCAGTGACGACCGCCCGGCCGCGCGTGGTCGTGGACCGAGTGGGTGGCGCTGATCTGCTTCCAGGACTTCGGCTCCGCCGGGTGGCGCTTCGTGCTGAGTCCGGCGCGGGCCGCCGCGGGGGCGGCCGGCCTGGACTCGTCGTAGAGCCAGGTCTGGAAGAGGTCCGCGAGCGGCTTGCGCGACACCTTCTCCGCGTACCGGATGAAGTCGCCGACCTTGGCGTTGCCGTACGCCCGGTCCTTCTGCCAGCCCTTCAGGATCTTGAAGAACGTCTTGTCGCCGACCTCGGTGCGCAGCGCCTGGAGCGCGAGGGCGCCGCGGTCGTAGACGGCGTCGTCGAACTGATTGTCCGGGCCCGGGTCGCCCGGTGCGACCGTCCAGAACGGGTCGTCGGCCGGGTGCTCGGCGTAGATGTAGTCGGCCAGCTCCTGTGCGGTGCCCTCGCCCTCCTTCTCGGACCAGAGCCACTCGGCATAGCTGGCGAAGCCCTCGTTGAGCCAGATGTCCTGCCAGCCGCGGACCGAGACGTGGTCGCCCCACCACTGGTGGGCCAGCTCATGGACGATCAGGGAGGGGTTCGCGCCCCGGGAGAACTGCCGGGGGCTGTAGAACGGCCGGGTCTGGGTCTCCAGCGCGTAGCCGGTCTTGGTGTTGGGCACATAGCCGCCCAGTGCGTTGAACGGGTACGGGCCGAAGACCGTCGACGCCCACTCGACGACCTCGGCCGACCGCTCGACGCTCGCCCGGGCCGCGCCCGCGTTCTCGCCGAGGTCCTTGCTGTACGCGTTGAGCACCGGCAGGCCGTCGGCGGTCTTGTCGGTGGTGATGTCGAACTTGCCGACGCCGAGCGTGGTCAGATAGGTGGCCTGCGGCTTGTCGGAGCGCCAGGTGCTCCGGGTCCAGCCCGACCGGGTGCTCTCCGAGGTGCGGACACCGTTGCTGACTGCCTGGGTGCCCTTCGGCACCGTGACGGAGACGTCGAACGTCGCCTTGTCGAGCGGGTGGTCGTTGCTCGGGAACCACCACCAGGCGGCCTCGGGCTCGTTCGCCGCCACGGCGCCGTCGGGTGTGCGGTGCCAGGCGGTGTAGCCGTTGACCTTCACCTTGGACGGCGTGCCGGAGTAGCGCACGACGACGCTGATCCGCTGCCCCTTCTCCAGCGCGGCGGCCGGGGTGATCTCCAGCTCGTGCTTCCCGGAGCGGGCGAAGGAGGCCTTCTTGCCGTTCACCCGCACCTCGCTCACATCGAGCGCGAAGTCGAGGTTGAAGCGCGACAGCGCCTGCTTGGTGGTGGCCACCAGCGTCGCGGTGCCGTCCAGCCGGTCGGTGGACGGCCGGTACTTCAGACGCAGGTCGTAGTGCGAGACGTCGTAGCCGCCATTGCCGTAGTCCGGGTAGTAGCGGTCGCCGATGCCCGGGGCCCCGGGCCGGCCCGGCTCGGGGGCGGCGGTGGCGGCCGACGCCGGGATCGCCAGCAGCAGGCAGGAGGCGAGAGCGCTCGGGGCGAGGAGTCTGCGGTGCACGAGTCCTCCAACTCGTAGGGGCGGGGGAGCGGTTCGAGACTATTCGGCACCATGAGTACCGGACGTGTCCATGGTCATTCCTGTCACATGATCGCCATACGGGGGACATCGTCGCGCGTGTCCACCCGGTCCCCCCGGTATCGACTCGCCCTCTTCTGCGCGGGAGTTGACCGGAGTACCGTCCGCCCGTGGCGATACGTGCGCGGGTCACCCGCATCCCGAGGAGAACGTTCGTTGCGGCGGTCTGTGCCGCCCTGATGGCCGTGTTCGTCCAGCCGGCCGGAGCCGAGGCCACCCCGGCCCGAGACGGGGCCACCACCCCTTCCAGGGCCGAGGCCACCCAGTCCGGGGGCCAGTCCACCCCGACCCGGGCTGAGGCCACCACCCCTTCCAAGTCCGACGCCACCCCGTCCGAGGGCCAAGCCACTCCATCCCGGGCCGCGGCCGCCCCCTCCCGAGCCGAGGCCGGCGCGAAGCAGAGCCGGCCCGTGTACTCCTACGACCGCGCCATCCGCGAGTCCGTCTGGGTGGACACCGGGCTCGACGGCGACGCGGACGGCCGGACCGACCGGGTCGCCGTCGACATCGTCCGCCCCCGGGAACCGGCCCGGCAGGGCCGCCGCATCCCGGTCATCATGGACGCCAGCCCGTACTACTCCTGCTGCGGGCGCGGCAACGAGAGCCAGAAGAAGACCTACGACGCCGCCGGCCGCCCGGTGCAGTTCCCGCTCTTCTACGACAACTACTTCGTGCCCCGCGGCTATGCGAGCGTGCTCGTCGACCTCGCCGGAACCAACCGCTCCGACGGCTGCGTCGATGTCGGCGGCCGCTCCGACGTGCTCTCCGCCCGCGCCGTCGTCGACTGGCTGAACGGCCGGGCCCGCGGCTACAGCTCCCGGACCGGCGGCCGGGCCGTCACCGCCCGCTGGTCCAGCGGACCCGTCGGCATGATCGGCAAGAGCTACGACGGCACCGTCGCCAACGGCGTCGCCGCCACCGGCGTCCGGGGCCTGAAGACCATCGTGCCGATCGGCGCCATCAGCTCCTGGTACGACTACTACTTCGCCAAGGGCGCCCCGCTCTACGACGGCGGCCCCGACTGGCTGTCCGACTACGTGGAGAGCCCCGACGCCAAGGCCCGCTGCGCCGCTGTCCAGAAACGCCTCGTCGACGGGGCCCCGCGCACCGGCGACTGGACCGGGCTGTGGAGCGAGCGCGACTACCGTCCGGACGCGGACCGGGTGCGCGCCAGCGTCTTCGCCGTCCACGGCATGCAGGACCTCAACGTCCGCAGCCGGCACCTCGGGGCGTGGTGGCAGGCCCTCGCCCGCAACGGTGTCGAGCGGAAGATCTGGCTCTCCCAGACCGGCCACGTCGACCCGTTCGACTTCCGCCGCGCCACCTGGGTGAAGACCCTGCACCGCTGGTTCGACCACTACCTGCTGGGCATCGACAACGGCATCGAGCGCGAGCCGATGGCCGACGTCGAACGCGCCCCCGACCGCTGGTCCACCGACCGCGTCTGGCCCGCCCCCGGCACCCGGAACGCCACACTCCGGCCCCGCACCGGCAGCGCCCCCGGCGTCGGCACCCTCGGACTGCGCCCCGCCCGCCCCGGCAGCACCGAGACCTTCACCGACGACCCGAAGCTGAGCGAGACCGACTGGGCGGAACAGCTCGGCACCTCGACCCCCGCCAAGGCCGGCTTCAGCACCGGACCGCTCCGCCGGGACCTGCGGCTCTCCGGCTCCGGCAAGGTCACCGTCACCGCGACCCCGTCGACCCGCAGCGCCCATCTCTCCGCCGTGCTGGTGGACATGGGCCCGGACACCGTCCGCGACTACGCCGGGAGCGGCGAGGGCATCAGCACCCTGCCCGAGCGCACCTGCTGGGGCAGCAGCTCCGACGGCGACAGCGCCTGCTTCAAGGAGACCCGGGCGAAGACCGCGGACGTCGGCCACACCGTCGTCAGCCGCGGCTGGGCCGACCTCGGCAACCACGCCTCGGAGCACACCGGCCGCCCGCTGACACCGGGGCGGAAGTACACGATCACCCTGGACCTCCACGCGAGCGACCACGTCGTACCGGCCGGCCACCGGCTCGCCCTGATCGTCGCCGGTACCGACGCCGGGCTGATCGAACCCCCGGACACCACACCGCGCCTGGAGCTCGACCTCGCCCGGACCTCCGCCAAGCTCCCGCTCGTCGGCGGCGGCAGGGCCTTCCGGGAGGCCACCGCGGGCGGGCCCTCCGCCGCTCCGGAGAAGGCTCCGTCGCGCGGCATCCGCATCCCGCACACCCTCCGCCCCGTCCCGTTCGCAAACAGCCAGGGAGGCACGACCTCGTGACACCGCGCGCCCTTCTGCTCGGCGCCCTCGGCGCCGTACTCGCCGCACCGATGCTCGTCGCCCCGGCGCGGGCCGACTCCACCCCGGCGCCGCCCCGTACCGGTTTCGAGCGCAGCGGCGGTGCCCGCTGGACCACCCAGCCGGAGGAACAGGAGCTGCTGGCGCGGCTGGACCGGGACAGCCGGCGGGTGGCCGTCGACCGGATCGGCAGTACGGGGGAGGGCCGTCCGCTCCAGCTCGTCCGGATCGGCGCCGACACCCCGCCGGACGCCGCGCAGACCGCCCGCGGCAGCTCCGTGCTCCTGCTGTGCAGCCAGCACGGCGACGAACCGTCGGGGCGGGACGCCTGCCTGTCCACCGTGCGCGACCTCGCCTACACCGGGGACCGGGCGACGCTGCGCTTCCTGCGGCACACCTCCGTCCTCGTCGTCCCCACGGCCAACCCCGACGGGCGGGCGGCGGACACCCGCGGCAACGCCGACGGCACCGACATCAACCGGGACCACATCGCCCTGCGGACCCCGGAGGCCCGCGCCGTCGCGGCCGTGATCCGCGACCACCGCCCCGACCTCGTCTACGACCTGCACGAGTACGGCCCGACCGCGCCGTACTACGTCAAGGACCTGCTCTCGCTCTGGCCGCGCAACCTCAACACCGCCGGGCCGGTGCACCACGAGGCGCGCACGCTCTCCGAGCGCTACGTCCGCCCGGCCGCCGGGGCGGCGGGCTTCAGCACCGGCATCTACGGCATCTGGACGGACCCGGTGACCGGGGAGCCGGTCAAGCAGGTCGCCGGCGACGGCCAGGAGCGGATCCTCCGCAACACCGCCGGCCTCAAGCACTCCGTCGGTCTCCTGGTCGAGACCCGCACCGATCCGCTCACCGAGGAGGAGCAGGCCGACCCGGCACGCAACAACCGGCGCCGGGTCCACTCCCAGCAGGCCGCCCTCGCCGGGATGCTCGACTTCACCGGTGACCGGCGTCACCGCATCGAGGCGGCCACCACGGCGGCACGGCTCGCCGGATACGCCGACCGCGGGCCGGTGTACCTGGGCGGCGCGGACAACGAACCGGCCGGTGAGGAGCAGATCCTCCGGGACCCGCCGTGCGGCTACCGCCTCACGGGAGCCCAGTACGCGGAGGTCCGGGACGAGCTCGCCCTGCACGGGGTGCGCTCACGGCCGGCGGGCGACGGGGCCATGGTGCCGCTGCGCCAGCCGCTGCGGGCCCTGGTGCCGCTGCTGCTCGACGAACGGGCCGCGTATCACCTCGCCGCGGGGAGGCCCGCACCGAGCTGCTGAAGGGGCGCGCGAGGATGCCCGGTGGCGTAGTGGCCAAAACGTTACCAATAGCAATGGAATGATTTTCTGCAATCGGGTTAGGGGCAGCGAGCAGGAAAGTTTCAAGCCATGAAAGGGTCACCACGTGCCGGATCAAGAAAATGACGCGGGGAGTGCTGCCGATGCGGTGGTGGTGCAGGACTTGCCCGGTCCGCACGAGACCCACCGCCCCCGCACCGACCGGACTGTGTTCGGTGTCACAGCTGCCCTGACGCTGGCCTTCGTCCTCTGGGGCGCGCTCGCCAGCGACGCCCTGGAGAGCGCGTCCAGCTCCATGCTCGACGGGCTGATGCACAACGCCGGCTGGGCCTTCGTCCTCGCCGCCTCCGGTTTCGTGGTGTTCGCGCTGTGGCTGGCGGTCAGCCGCTACGGCAAGATCACCCTGGGCAAGGAGGGCGAGGAGCCGGAGTTCCGCACCGTCTCCTGGGTCGCGATGATGTTCAGCGCCGGCATGGGCATCGGCCTGATGTTCTACGGCGTCAGTGAGCCGCTCTCGCACTTCACCGCCCCGCCTCCGGGCACCAACCCGGCCGACGCGGCCGAGGCCATGGACACCGCCATGGCCACCACGCTCTTCCACTGGACGCTCCACCCCTGGGCGATCTACGCCGTGGTGGGCCTGGCGATCGCGTACAGCACCTTCCGCCGCGGCCGCCGCCAGCTGATCAGCTCGGTCTTCGAGCCGCTCCTCGGCAAGCGCCGCGCGAACGGCTGGGTCGGCCAGGTCATCGACATCCTGGCGATCTTCGCCACGCTCTTCGGCTCCGCCGCCTCGCTGGGCCTCGGTGCCCTGCAGATCGGCAGTGGCCTGAAGGAGCTGCACTGGATGGGCTCGGTCGGCACCGGGGTCCTCGTGGCCGTCATCGCCGTCCTGACCGTGGCGTTCATCCTGTCCGCCGTGTCCGGTGTGGCCAAGGGCATCCAGTGGCTGTCCAACATCAACATGGTGCTGGCGCTGGTTCTCGCGCTCTTCGTGTTCGTGGCCGGCCCGACCATCCTGATGCTCGACCTGCTGCCGACCACGATCGGCACCTACCTCGGTGACCTGCCGCAGCTCGTCGGCCGCACCGAGGCCTCCAGCGGCAAGGGCGTCGCGGACTGGCTGTCCAGCTGGACCGTCTTCTACTGGGCCTGGTGGATCTCCTGGACGCCGTTCGTCGGCATGTTCATCGCGCGCATCAGCCGCGGTCGCACGATCCGGCAGTTCATCGGCGGCGTGATCCTGGTCCCCAGTGCCGTCAGCCTGGTCTGGTTCGCCATCTTCGGCGGCTCGGCCATGAAGCTGCAGCAGCTCGGCAAGCTCAAGGACGAGTCGACGCCCGAGGGCCAGCTGTTCGGCGTGCTCCAGCAGTACCCGCTGGCCAGCGTGATGTCCCTGCTGGTGATGGTCCTCGTGGCGATCTTCTTCGTCTCGGGTGCCGACGCCGCCTCCATCGTCATGGGCACGCTCTCCCAGCGGGGCTCCTTCGAGCCGACCAAGCCGGTCGTCATCTTCTGGGGTGTGCTCACCGGCGCCGTCGCCGCGATCATGCTGTTGATCGGCGGTGGTGAGGGCGACGCCCTCACGGGCCTGCAGAACCTCACGATTCTCGTGGCCGCGCCCTTCACCCTGGTGATGATCGGACTCTGTTGGGCCCTGCTGCGCGACCTGCGCACGGACCCGCTGATCGTCCGTGGCGAGATCGGCGAGGAAGCCGTGGAGACCGCGGTGATCGCCGGACACGAGAAGTTCGGCGGCGACTTCGAGATCCGCATCGGCCCCGCGCCGACGGACGACGGGCCGGCCGAGAAGGAGCCCGTGAAGAACGGCTGACGCGTCCGGGGCCGGCGGACCACCACGGTCCGTCGCCCCGCCGCCCGCTCGTACGGCGCCGCGGCCGGCGTCACGAACGGCTCCACGGACGGCCCCCGGCGGCAGGAGCCCGGTCCTCCCGGG